>JBEQBS010000262.1:0-4760 GCA_041639675.1 Rubritepida sp.
GCCCAGCGCCAGGCGGAACTCGGCCAGCCGGCGCTGCCCCTGGCCGGGCAGGCCCTGCCGGCGCTGGCCGGCCCGCTGGAGAACCCCTTCGCCCGCGGCGCCCGCCCGGCCGTGGCGTCGGCGCCGCTGCCGGCCGACCGCCTGTCGCGCGAGATCGCGCAGGAACTCGCCATCGCGCGGGAGGACACGGCGCCGGTGGGGTCCTTCCTGGCCAATGGACGCATCCGCTCCGGCACCGCCGGGCTGGACCGGCTGCAGGAATTCGGCGGCGGGGCGGAGGGCGCCATCGCCGCACCCGGCATCGGCGGCCGGCTGACGGCGCGGGTGCAGGCGGTGACGCTGCAATCCGGCAGCCTGGGCGGCGACGCGGCGACGCTCAACCGCTTCGGCACCAATGCCCTTGGCGGCGTGGCGTCCCGCCCCTCCGGCGATGCCTCCGGCGTCATGCTCGGCATCGGCTATGCCCGCGGCGACTGGCTGCGCGCCGAGATCGGCACCAGCCCGCTGGGCTTCCGCGAATCCACCGCCGTGGGCCTGCTGGAGCTGGCGCCGCGCCTGACCGACAGCCTGCGCCTGCGCGTGACCGGCGAGCGCCGCAACGTGACCGACAGCCTGCTCTCCTATGCCGGCGTGCGGGACGGGCGCAGCGGCGCCTTCTGGGGCAATGTGGTCCGCAGCGGCGGGCGGGCGCAGCTGGAATTCCCGGTGGGCGCGGGCGGCATCTACCTGGGCGGCGGCTATGCGCAATATGCCGGCACCAACGTGGCCGACAACACGCGGGTGGAGGCCGGGGCCGGCTTCTCCTATCCCGTCATCCGCCAGCAGGGGGCGGAGCTGCTGGCCGGGCTGGACCTCGTCTATTTCGGCTTCGACCGGAACCTGCGGGAGTTCACCTTCGGCCAGGGCGGCTATTTCTCGCCGCAGCAGTATTTCGCGGTGAACGTGCCGCTGGATTACCGGGGCCGCTCGGGCAACCTGGGCTGGCGGCTGGGCGGCTCGGTGGGCTACGGCACCTACCGCGAGGATTCCTCCGCGCTCTTTCCCACCGATGCCGCCATGCAGCGCGCGGTGGAGGCCCGCGCCCGCACGGATTCCACCGTCCAGGCTCGCCTGCCGGACCGCTCGCGCTCGGGCATCGTCACCGGGGTGCGGGGCGAGCTGGACGTGAACCTGACGCCCGACCTCTCGCTGCTGGGCGCCGTGCGCTTCGACAAGGCGCCGCAATTCGACGAGACGCAGGTGACGCTGCGGCTGCGCAACCGGTTCTGAGGGCGGCTACCGCCGCCGCGCGGGCCGCACCAGCTCATGCACCATGGCGCAGCGCCCGCGGCCGGGATGCGTCACCACGATGCGCCGGGCGCCATTCGCGCCCTCGAAGAGCTGCCCCTCGCCGGCGCGGAAGGCGCCGAAGGGCGGCAGCGCCACCTTGCCGTCGGCGGCGATGCGCCCCTCCAGCACCGGATCGCCGGGCAGGCCGGGGAGCATCAGCACGCCGCCGCGCACCTGCGCCGTCGCGCGCTCCCGTCCCACCTTGCCGGCGCTGCCGCAATCCTGGAAGCGCGTGCCCTCATAGGCGCCGTCATGCGGGGATGGGCTGCGCTGCGCCGCCGCCGGCAGGGCCAGCAGCATCACCGAAAGGGCCGTGGCAAGCCGCATGCTCATTCCCCGAAGCTGTTGGAACGCGGGAAGCCGTTGGGCACCATCTTGCCCGCCCCCGCCCTTTGGCCGCGCCAGGTGGCCAGCTCCGTCTCCAGCCGCGTGCGCTCGCCCAGCCGCCAGGAGAGGCCCTCCTTGCGGGTGAAGACCTTGGCATCGGCCAGGCCGCCATCCTTGAAGGATTGCAGCTGCACGCCGCGGCCGCGCGTCATCACGGGAAGCTGCTCCAGCGGGAAGAGCAGCAGCTTGCGGTTGTCGCCCAGGCTGGCGACGGTGTCGCCCTCGGCGCGGCGCAGCAGCAGGGCGCGCGCCGGCGCCTCGACGGCCAGCACCTGCTTGCCGGTACGCTTCTCGGCCAGCAGCTCGGCCGCCTCCACCAGGAAGCCCTTGCCGTCGCTGGCCGCCACCAGGTAGCGCGCGCCCTCCTCCGGCAGGACCAGGGCCAGCACGCTTTCCTCGTTCGGCAGCTCCACCAGCAGGCGCAGCGGCTGGCCGTCGCCGCGGCCGCGCGGCAGGGCCTCGGCCTTCACGGTATAGGCCTTGCCGTTGGTGGCGAAAGCGACCACGCGGTCGGTGCTGAGGCAATGCAGGCGGAACAGCTCGCCGTCGCCCTCCTTGAACTTCAGCTCCTGCTCCGGCGGCAGGTGGCCCTTGAAGGCGCGCACCCAGCCCTTCTCCGACAGGACCACGGTCAGCGGCTCCTTCTCGACGAAGGCGCTCTCATCCACGGTAACGGCCGGCAGCGCGCCGCCGGCGAGCGTGCGCCGGGCACCCAGCGCGCCATCGCCGAACCTCGCGCGCGTCTCCTCGATCTCCTTGCCGATCGCCGTCCAGCGCCGCGCCTCGCTCGCCATCAGGGCGTTCAGCCCCTTCTGCTCCTTGCTCAGCTTCTCGTGCTCGCGGCGGATCTCCATCTCCTCCAGCTTGCGCAGGGCGCGCAGCCGCATGTTGAGGATGGCCTCGGCCTGCACCTCGCTCAGCGCGAAGGCGGCCATCAGCTTCGCCTTGGGCTCGTCCTCCTGGCGGATGATGCGGATCACCTCATCCAGGTTGAGATAGGCGATGAGGTAGCCGTCCAGCACCTCCAGCCGCCGCGCGATGGCGGCCAGGCGGTGGCGGGTGCGGCGCTCCAGCACCACCAGCCGGTGGTCCAGCCAGGCGCGCAGCACCTCCTTCAGCCCCATCACGCGCGGGGTGCGGGCGGCGTCCAGCACGTTCATGTTCAGCGGAATGCGGCTTTCCAGCGCGGTGGCGCGGAACAGCGTCTCCATCAGCACCGCCGGGTCCACCGCGCGGGACTTGGGCTCCAGCACCATGCGCACGGAGTCGGTGGATTCGTCGCGCACATCGGCCAGCAGCGGCAGCTTCTTCTCCTCCAGCAGCTGGGCGATCTGCTCGATGAGGCGCGACTTCGCCACCTGGTAGGGGATCTCGGTGACGACGACGTTCCAGGTGCCGTTCTTCTGCTTCTCCACCTCCCACTTCGCGCGCAGGCGGAAGCCGCCGCGGCCCGTCTCATAGGCCTCGGCGATGCTGTCGGCGGATTCCACCAGCACGCCGCCGGTCGGGAAGTCCGGCCCCGGCAGGTGCGCCAGCAGCTCGCGCGTCGTCGCCTGGGGGTTGGCGATCAGGGCCAGCGCGGCGGAACACAGCTCCCCGGCATTGTGCGGCGGGATGGAGGTCGCCATGCCGACGGCGATGCCATTGGCGCCATTGGCCAGCAGGTTGGGGAAGGCCGCCGGCAGCACCACCGGCTCCTTGTCCTCGCCATCATAGGTGGCGCGGAAATCCACCGTGTCCTCGTCAATCTGCGCCAGCAGGGCCTGCGCCACGGCGGTGAGGCGGCTTTCGGTGTAGCGCATGGCGGCGGCGTTGTCGCCGTCAATGTTCCCGAAATTCCCCTGCCCTTCCACCAGCGGGTAGCGCGCGGCGAAGTCCTGGGCCAGCCGCACCAGCGCCTCATACACCGCGCTGTCGCCATGCGGGTGGTACTTGCCGATCACGTCGCCCACCACGCGCGCGCACTTCTTGAAGCCCGAGGCGGGGTCCAGCTTCAGCTGGTGCATGGCCCAGAGCAGGCGCCGGTGCACCGGCTTCAGCCCGTCCCGCACATCCGGCAGGCTGCGCGCCATGATGGTGGACATGGCATAGGCCAGGTAGCGCTCGCTCAGCGCCTCGCCCAGCTTGGTCTCGCGGATGGCGCCGCCATCCTTCAGGATCAGGTCGTCAGGCATCGAAGTTTCAGCTTTGTTCCAGCGCCTATCTAGGGCTTCGGGGCGGCCAGCGCCAGGGCGGCGACGCGGTCTTGCAGCCTTTCGCGCGCCGGCGGAAGGGGGCGGTGCTGCTGGCCGAAGGCGTCGCGTTCGAGGAAATGCCCTGTGATGGCGAGGCCATGCGCCCAGTCCTGCGCATCGGCCGGGGCGCCCTCGTCAACCAGGAAGGATGGCAGGGGCAGCAGCCGGTCGAGGTAGGGCGCCGCCGCCGCCGCGCTCACCGCCCGGCCGGAGCGCGGCGAGACGTGGGTCAGCCCCGCCGTCACGCCCGTGGCGGCGCAGGATGACAGGTCCAGCCCGTAGCCCAGCTCGGCCAGCAGCAGCGCCTCCCACCGCACATAGGGCGCCACCCCCGCCGCGCCGCCGGCCGCGACGGCGCGCACGATCGCCACCAGGCCGTGGAACACCGCCGGGTGCGGCTCGCGCTCCGGCAGGGCGGCATCGGCCATGGCGGTGGCGGCCGTCAGCACCGCCAGGGCCAGCGGGTCATCCAGCGCGAAGGCGGCGGCCTGGTGCACCGGCTCGGCCGTGTAGGCGCCCAGCTGCTCGGGCAGGCGCGCCACCCAGCGGGCCTCCAGCAGGTTGCCCGGCTGCCACAGCGCCACCTGCCGGCGCGACTGCCCGCCGCGGGCAAGGCCGGCATGGCGGCCATGCGCCGCGGTCAGCAGCGTCACATGCAGGTCCGCATCGCCCATCGGGCGGGCGGACAGGCAAATGGCGGGGGCGGTCCATTCCAGGCTCACACGCCCTTCATACCACGCCGTGGCGGCGCCGGGGCCTGCCTGTCAGCGCCGCCCGTCGCGCGCCGCCTGCGCCCGCTGCCCGGCCTTG
>JBEQBS010000263.1:0-4666 GCA_041639675.1 Rubritepida sp.
GGCCAGCGGGCGCGCCTGCTGCACCGCGGCCTCAAGCCGGTCCGCCAGCGCCTCGCCGCGTTCCAGCAGGTAGCGCAGGTCGTCGCGGATCGCCTCGCCGGCGGCGATGCGGGCATTCACCTCGCGGCAGGCGGCCTCCGCGCCGCCGCGCAGCCGCGCCAGCGCGGCCTCCGCCTGGCGGGAGGCCTCGCCCATGCCAGCCGCCCCGGCCTCCAGCGCCGCGCGGTCGGCACGCAGGGCGCGCAGGGCGCGGTCGAGGCGGAAGGCCATCGGCAGCGTCACGCCCAGCAGCAGGATCACCGCCAGCTGCACCGCCCATTCCACGCCGCTCATGCCGCGCCCTCCTCGCGCAGGGTCTCGCCGATCCGCACGGCGGGGCGGTTCTCCACCCGGCCGTACTCGGCCTCGAACATCGGCACCGGGCCGCATTGCAGCCGCACCGGCGCGCCGGGCGCCGCGTTCAGCACGATGCGATCCCCGGGCTTGAGCGAGATGACGGAAGAAAGCGGCATCACCTGCTGGTCCAGCACCACCTCCATGGAGACGGAGGTGTGGCGCAGCTGCTCGGCCAGGTGGACCTCCCAGATGGAGTCGCGGCCGAACTTCTCGCCCATGAACTGCTGGAGCAGCATCTCGCGCACCGGCTCCAGCGTGGCATAGGGCAGCAGCAGCTCCAGCTTGCCGCCGCGATCCTCCATCTCGATCCGCAGCCGCGTGAGCACGCAGGCGTTGGACAGGCGGGAGATGGCGGCGAAGCGCGGGTTCACCTCCAGCCGCTCGAACAGGAAGTCCACGTCGGCCACCGGGCCGAAGGCCTCGCTGAGGTCCTTCAGCACCACGGTGATGAGGCGCTCGACCAGCGTGCGCTCGATCGTCGTGTAGGGCCGGCCCTCGATTCGCATGGCCGCGGTGCCGCGCCGCCCGCCCAGCAGCACGTCCACCACGGAATAGATCATGGCGCTGTCCACCACGATCAGCCCGTAATTGTCCCACTCCTCCACCTTGAAGACCGCCAGCATCGCCGGCAGCGGCACGGAGTTCAGGTAGTCCCCGAAGCGCTGGGACTGGATGCCGTCAATGCTCACCTCCACATTGTCGGAGGTGAAGTTGCGCAAGGACGTGGACATGATGCGCACGAGCCGGTCGAAGATGATCTCCAGCATCGGCAGGCGCTCGTAGGAGACGAGGCCCGAATGGATCATGCGCTCGATGCCGGTGCGCGCGCCGGCCGCGCCGTCGCCCCCGCCGCCCTCGAAGCCCAGCAGGCTGTCAATCTCGGCCTGGTTCAGCACCCGCGTCGCATCGGGCGCCGGCGCCGGGCCGGCATCCCCGGCATCCTCCTCCGCCGCCAGCGCCGCACCCCAGGCGGCGGCGAGGTCGTCGTCATCCTCCCCGGCCGCGCTCATTGCACCAGGATCTCCGTGAACAGCACGTCGCTCACCCGCGCGGGCGCGGCGGCGACGTTGGCGCGGGCGATCAGCTCCTCCCGCAGCCGGTGCGTGCCGGCGCTGCCGCGCAGGTCCTCCGGCCGCAGCTCCCGCAGGTAGGTGGTGAAGAGGTCCACCACGCGCGGCATCGCGGCCTGGAGCGCCGCCGCGTCCGCCGCGCCCTGCACCTCGATCTGGCTCTTCACGCGGATGAAGGCGGCGCGACGGCCGGGCGCGTTCAGGTTGGCGGTGATCTCGGGCATGGTGACGAAGACCGGGCGGCGGTCCGGCGCGGCGGGCGCGCCCTCCGCGGCCGGGGGCGCCTTGCCCATGCCGGGGATCAGGCCGAGGAAGAAGGCCGCGCCGCCGCCGGCGGCCAGCAGCAGCACCGGCAGCAGGATCAGCAGGAGCTTCTTCTTCCCCTTGCCGGCGGGCTTTTCCGCCGCTTCCCCATCCTGGGGAATGCTGGGGGCCTGGGCTGCCATGCTGCACCGCTCTCCTTCGCCGATCGCGCGAAGGGGAGGATGCGGCACAACCCGTTAACGAAGCCTTGCGCGGCCGGGGCTGCCGCGCACCCGGCAAGGCTTGCCGCACCCCGGCCGCCCCTGCCCGCCCCTGCCCGCCCCGCCCCCGCCCGGCGCTGGCACGCCGGTTGCGAAGCCCGGCACGACCCTTCCGGAGCAGGAGCGCCGCATGGACAACCCGGGCTACATCATCCTGTCGCGCCTCGCCTCGCAGCAGCGCGCCGGCCAGTACACGGCGCAGAACCTGGCCAATGCCGACACGCCCGGCTACCGCGCCACCCGCCCCATCTTCGCCCAGCACCTGGACCGCGACGCCCGCGGCGGCATCGAACGCCAGGTCGCCTATTCCTGGGACCGCGCGAGCTGGCGCGACCTGGCCCCCGGCCCCATCCAGGCCACCGGCAACCCGCTGGACGTGGCGCTGGGCGGCGAGGGCTACTTCACGGTGGAAACGCCCCGCGGCGAGCGCTTCACCCGCGCCGGCCGCTTCTCCATCGGCGCCGAGGGAAGGCTGGAGGATGCGCAGGGCAATGCCGTGCTGGGCGCCGAGGGCCGGCCCATCGCCATCGGCCCCGCCGATTCCCGCATCGAGATCCTGGGCGACGGCACCGTGCGCTCCGAGAATGGCGTGCTGGGCCGCATCCGCGTCGTGCGCTTCGCCGACGAGCAGGCGCTGCGCGCCGAGGGCGACCGCCTGCTGGACGCCGCCGGCCAGGCGCCGGAGGACGTGCCCCGCCCCGCCGTGGTCCAGGGCTCGCTGGAAGGCTCCAACGTGCAGTCCATCCGCGAGATGACCCGCATGATGGAGGAGCTGCGCGAGTTCCAGATGGCCACGCAATTCCTGGAGCGCGAGGGCGAGCGGCAGCAATCCGCCGTCGAGCGCCTGCTCCGCCGCCGCAGCTAAGGAAACGCCCCCATGCGCTCCCTGCACATCGCCGCCACCGGGATGCTCGCGCAGCAGACCAACGTCGAGGTCATCTCCAACAACCTCGCGAACATGAACACCACCGGCTACAAGCGCCGGCGGGCCGAGTTCCAGGACCTGATCTACCAGAACCTGCGCCGCGTCGGCTCGCAGAGCGCCGACACCGGCTCGGTGCTGCCCTCCGGCGCGCAGGTGGGGCTGGGCGTGCGGACCAGCGCCATCTACCGCATCGGCGAGCAGGGCAACCTCCAGCAGACCGAGAACAAGTTCGACCTGGCCATCCGCGGCAACGGCTTCTTCCAGGTGCAGCTCCCCTCCGGCGAGGTGGCCTATACCCGCGACGGCACCTTCGCGCTCTCGCCCGAAGGCGTGATCGTCACCGCCGAGGGCTTCGTGGTGCAGCCGGGCATCACCATCCCGGCCGCGGCGCGCGACGTGACGATCAACGCCTCCGGCGAGGTGCTGGCCACCATAGACGGCCAGGCGGCGCCGCAGAATGTGGGCCAGCTGCAGACGGCGATCTTCGCCAACGAGGGCGGGCTGGAGGCGGCGGGCGACAACCTGTTCCGCGCCACCGGCGCCTCGGGCCAGCCGCAGGCCGCCGCCCCCGGCCAGCCCGGCCACGGCACGCTGATGCAGGGTTTCATCGAGACCTCCAACGTCAACGTGGTGCAGGAGATCACTTCCCTCATCACCGCCCAGCGCGCCTACGAGATGAACTCCAAGGTCATCACCGCCAGCGACGAGATGCTGTCCACCCTGTCGAGGCTGCGCTGATGCGCCGGCGTTCGCTGCTGGCGCTGCTGCTGCCGGCGCCCGCCTTCGCGCAGGGCGCGGCGCCGCCCGCGCTGCTGCGCCCGAACGTCCTGCTGGAAGGCGAGGTGCTGCGCCTGGACGACATCTGGGACAATGCCGGCCCGCGCGGCGCCACCGTGCTGGCCGCCGCCCCGCTGCCCGGCCGGCGCATGATCCTGGAGACGCCCAACCTCATCAACCTCGCGCGCCAATACGGCGTGAACTGGCGGCCGATGACCGGCAGCGAGCGCGCGGTGATCGAGCGCCCCGGCCGCCAGGTGGCGCGGGCCGACATCGAGGCCCTGCTGCGCGACGAGCTGGCGCGGCTCGGCCTGGAGCCCGACAGCGAGCTGGAGCTGCCAGGCTTCATCCCGCCGCTGGTGCCCGTCTCCGCCATGGTGCAGCTTGCGGTGGAAGGCGCGGTGCTGGAGCAGCCGGGCCTGCGCTTCGCCGCCACGCTGGTGGTGATGGCCGATGGCATGGGCACGCAGCGCCTGCGCGTGGCCGGCCGCGCCGCGCCCACCGTGCCGGTGGTGCTGGCCACGCGCCGCCTGGCGCTGGGCGAGGTGGTCGGCCCCGCCGATGCCCGCGCCGCGCGCCTGCGCGCCGAGCGCGTGCGCCCCGGCATGGCCCAGCGGCTGGACCAGGTGGTGGGCCAGGAGCTGCGCCGGCCGATGGCGGTGGAGCAGGGCTTCGCGCTGCTCGACCTCGGCCCACCCTCCATCGTCCAGAAGAATGCGCTGGTGACGCTGCTGCTGGATGCGCCGGGCATCCAGCTGTCCGTGCAGGGCCGCGCGCTGGAAGCGGCGGCGCGCGGCGGCGCGGTGCCGGTGATGAACCTCGCCTCGCGCTCCGTGGTGGAGGGGGTCGCCATCGGCCCCAACCGCGTGCGCGTGGCCATGGGCGCGGTGCCGCATGCCGCGCGGGACCGGCTGTGACATGAAGCGGATCGCCATCCTCCTCCTGCCGCTCGCACTCATGGCCTGCGGCCAGGC
>JBEQBS010000264.1:0-4682 GCA_041639675.1 Rubritepida sp.
CGAGGGGGACGTTACTCGACCCGCCGACGCAGGCGCATTTGAGTTCGCGCCGGTCGATGTAGACGGCCTTGAACACCGAGGCCGCGCCGATGGTGCCGATGAAGAGTGCGACCGGCACCGACAGCCAGGTGAGTGCCCCCGCAACCATCAGCACACCCGCGAAGCCCTCCGCGAAGGGGTAGATGTAGGAGTAGGGCACCCACCGCTTGGCCAGCAGGTCGTAGTTCAGGAACATCGTCGAGAAGCTCTCGATGTTCTGGAGCTTCAGCAGCGCCAGCACGACCATCGAGAAGCCGATGAACCACTCCGCCGCGCGGAGGGTGAAGGGGCTTCCCGTCACGGCATGGCTTGCCGCCATCGCCGTCAGCGCCGTCATGGCGAACAGCGCGATGACGGGCCGATAGCTGGTCGCCTTCGGATCGGCAACAGGCTTCCCAAGGAACCTGCGCAGGTCGTCGTAGCCGCCGACCCGCTCGGCCCCGATAAATACCTGGGGCGTCGTCGCCACGTCATGCAGTTCCTTGAAGGCGTCGGTCTGCTCGCGCGTGGTGAGGTGGTGGTCCTCGACCTCGTAGCCGGACCGCTCGAGCAGATCCTTGACCTTGAGGCCATAGGGGCAGGTGTGCTGCGGCATCACCATGCGGTGGATGACCGCCTTTTTTAGCACCCCGGGGTGGCTGGATGCGGCGGTGGGGACGGTTGTAGCCGACATGTTCGGTCTCCTTGAAATTCGGTCGGCCTGGATATAGCTTCTGTACCATGGTACGGAGTCAAGTGGTGAAAATGCTTTCCCGCGGTATGCCCGAAATGGTTGGAGCCATGACGATCGGCGAACTTGCCACCGCTGGCAGCGTCGGCGTCGAGACAATCCGTTTCTACCAGCGCAAGAACCTGCTCCGGACCCCCGTGCGTGGCGGCGGCATCCGGCACTACGACGAAGGGGATTTACGCCGCCTGCGGTTCATCAGGCAGGCGCAGGCGGCAGGCTTCACGCTGGAGGAGATCAGCGAGCTTCTGGACCTGGATGCTGGCGATGACCGCAGCCGTGCCCGCGAGCTTGCGAAAGCCCGCATCGAGGCGCTGGACGGCAAGATCGCCGACCTCCAGCGCGCTCGGGACGCCCTGCGACGACTGGCGAGGGAGTGCGCCGAGGGAAGTGCCGGGCCATGCCCCATCTTGGCTTCCTTCGACGTTTGAGGCTGGCGAGGCATCCATCGCGGCGTTCGCCCCAACGCAGACATGCATCATCATGCACCAGCCTTACGCGTAATCGCTTGCCGCCTGCTGGTTCCGCAGCACTACCGTCATCATTCGCGTCGCCGTCGCGTTGAACGCGGCGCGGAAATCAAAGCTGGCCTCCACCCCCGCCGGCCCCTCGATCGGTGTCTTGGCCAGCGCCAGGTACACCTCGTGCAGCGTGATGGTCAGGCTGCGGTTCGCATCGATGGTGTAGGCAAAGGCGAACTCCGCCGCCGTGCCGTTCTGCGCCTGCGTCAGCAGCGTGGTGTTTTCGAAGCGCGCGGTGATCTGCCCGGTAGCGCGGGACACACCGGGATCGGCACCCTCGATTTTGCGATCGGCGCGAATGGTGCGAACGGTCTCGATGCTGTTGGAATAAGCCAGTCGCGCCCCCGTCACCTGCGCCAGCGCTGACCCGCTCCGTGTGATGGACCCTTGGGCCTTGTTGAAGGCCGTGTAGGCGGCCGTGACGGGCGACCCGCCCGAGCTCGCGCCCGACCGCACCGAGCCCTGTGCCACCAGCTTGATGGTGGCCGTCGCCGGCCCAGTGGGCGAGAAGTCGATCTCCAGCGTGTCGGCACGCACGCCGGCGCAGACGTCGAAGGACGGCACGTCCGGGTAGCCGGTCTCGATCGCATGGGACGGCAGCGCCGCTGCACCCGAGGCAAAGCTGTGGATGAAGTTAGGGCTGGTGCCGGTGGTGGTCGGCGCGCCGAGCAGCAGCCGCAGCCAGTGCCCGGTGTTCACCAGGTCGATCGGCACCACGACGTCGCCGCCGACGGTGACGGTGTCGAGGAAGGGCGCGGCGGGATCGCGATTGCCGCCCAGGCCGATGACATCCGCGTCCAGCAGCGGCTGCTCGGCGCCGAGGCTGCTGGAGAGGAACGGCGCGCGGCGCCAGTTCCCGCCCGGGGCGGTGCCGTAGGTGACCTCGGGGATCATGAGCAGGCGCGAGTTGGCGCCGATGGCACGGGGCATGGAAAGACTCCTGTCAGGCCAGCGGCGAGCCGGCGACGGTCAAGACCAGCGTCACGGGGATGGCGGCGGCGCGCGCAGCGGCGGCGCCCTCCGTCTCGACGTCATCGAAGGACGGGGCGCCGGGCTGCGCCCACTCGACCGCACCGCCGAGGGTGCGGTCCGCGGTGATGGCGGCGCCGATCTCCACCAGCAGCGCGTCGAGCAGCGTGGTGCTGGCGGCCACCACCTCCACCACGGCGCGGTGTTCGATCTGCCAGGCGAGCGGGGAGAGGATCGGCGTCTCCTCCACCGTCTCGCCGTCGCGCAGCACCACCAGCCCGCCAGGCGGCAGGCGCTGCGGCACGGTCTCATTGCGGAGCAGCTTGGGCGCGGGGTTTCGCGCGGCCAGGGCGACGCCCAGGCGCGCGGACAGGGCGGTCAGGGCGGCCTCGCGGACACTCACTGCCCACGCCCCGTCTCTGTGCCCCAGGCCGCCACAAAGCGCCGCGGCAGGCGGCGCAGCGCGCGCAGCGAGGCTCCGCGGACGTCGAGCCGCTTGCGCAGCAGCACCTGCGGCAGAAGGAGAAACATCGGCACCATCCCCTGTTCAAGCAGTCCGCGGGCCCAGGCCTCACGCCCCTTGCGGTTGGCCGTGCCAACCTCGGCCAGGCCACCGGCAATGAGACGGGTGCGCCTCCGCCGCCCGGTGCCCTGGCCCTGCCGCAGCGGCAGGCACCACACGAAGCCCCGGCCCGATTTGAACGGGCGCAGGAAAGCCTGGCCGGAGGCAACCATCTGCGCCGGCGTGACCCGCAGCCCCTTGTCGCCGCGCCCGCGCCAGCCGCGAGCCGCATTGAAGCCGGTCGCGATGGCCAGAAACTTCCCGCCACCCTTGGGGCGGATGAGGGCACCGCGCTCGAAGGCATCAATCACCAGCGGGGTCTTGCTCCACACGAGGCCAGCGGCGCGCAGCGACACGCCGCTGCGGGGAAACACCTGCGAGCGCCAGGCATTGGCGATGCCACGCGCCTTGCCGCCGAGGGAGCCGGTGACCTGCTGGCGGAGTTCCGCCTTGAGTGCGTCGGTCTCCTCGCGCACGGCGCGGGAGGCGGCGCGCTCACCGGCGCGGACCTCCTCGGCCAGCGCATTGCGGAGGTCGCCGACGATGGCGGTGAGGCGCATGGGCTATCGCCGGCAGAGGACGCGCCAGGCGACGCCGGCCGCATCGCGCTCGGCGCTGTCCACCGTCAGCACGTCCGCGCCGAGGGTGAAGCTGTCGCCGGGCTCGATGGCGGGCAGCGCGGCCAGGGGCACGGTGAGGATGTCGGTGGCCTGGAGGATGCCGGTGCCGAAGCCGTCCGCCACGCGGTCGGGGCTGGAGCGCAGCACGCGGACCACGATCCCCGCGCCGGTGCCGCCGGCCCGGTAGGTCGCCCCGACGCCGAGGTTAGGATCGGCCGCCAGCACCGCCAGCGCCGCATCGAACGCGGTCATCCCAACCCGAACCAGGAGGCCAGCTTGGCGCCCATGGCCGCACCGATGATGCCGCCCGCCGCGGCTGCCCCGGTGGCCGGCACCGCCATGGGCATGCCACCGGTGCTGCCCACCGCCGCCAGCGACAGCCGTGCCGTGAGGCCGGCCATGGCCCTGACCAGTTCGGTCACGGTGCGGGTGAGCTCGCGCATATCGGCGTCGCCCTCACCGAGCCGGCGCTCGATCTCGGTGAGGCGGGCGACGATGGCGCCGAGCTCGCGGTCGTGGTCGGTCATGGCACGATCTCCCGCTGGCGCTGCAGGCGCTGGAGGATGGCCCAGGCCGCGGCACCGGCGACGGCCAACGCCACGCCCCAGGGGCCGAGGGCGCGGGCGACGGAGGCGAGGCTATCGGCATGCGGGGCAATGAGCTCCACCGCCTCCAGGACGGTCGCGGCGGTCAGGCCCGCGGCCGCGGCACCGGCGGCAGCACGCACGGTGCCGGTGCGGGCGATGCCCCGCTCCACCAGCCCGGCCATGCGCAGCCCCTCGGCGATCACCTCCGGCGCATAGGGCTGGCCGCCGAGCTCATGGCGGATGATCGCCTCGACCATACCCCGCAGCGTGGCGGCGTCGTGCAGGTCGATGGGATCATCCAGCCCCACCGCCAGGCGCTTGGCCACCGCGTCCTGGTAGGCGCGGGTGTTGTTCTCGGTGCTGGGCGCCCAGCGCGCCACGATGCCGCGCACGGTGCGCAGGCCGTGCCGGTCCTGGTAACTCTGCAGCAGCAGGGCGAGAGCACGAATGCCGTGCTGGTGCGAGTGGAACCGGCAGAAGCGCCCATCCGAGGGTGGCTCGGCCAGGCCGAGCCATTTGTTGGCCGGGACGTGCTCGATGTTGCCCGGGTTGCGGTTCCGATAGCCCCGCGCGGCCTTGGGATCCCCGTTCATGCGCCGGACGCCGGAACGCGGAGCAGCACGGCGCGGACGGTGGTGTCCGCGGCGAGCGCCGCCA
>JBEQBS010000265.1:0-4669 GCA_041639675.1 Rubritepida sp.
CCGAACGGCTCACGCCGCAGCCTTGATCGCCCGTTTTCGTGCCCTCACCGCAGGCTGGCGATGCCAGCCTGCTACGCCGGGCGCGCGCATCCGCGCGCTTGGCTTCGCCACCCTGAAGGGCGGCGGCGGCTGCCGTGCAGCCGCATCCTCGGGGGGCATCGCTGCGCTCGCCTTGGGTGCGCTGGTTGCGCTGCTGCTCGCCCCGGCCCAGGCCCAGCCACCCCCCGATTGCCGCGGCGCCCGCGCCGCCCTGCGCGACATGGGGCTGCGCGCCGTGGAATCGCAGACGCTCCGCGAGGCCTGCGGCCTGCGCGAGCCGCAGGTGGCCGCCCAGGCCACCGCGCTGGAGGAGCAGGTGCTGTCCATCCTCGCCCGCATCGCGCCCGACTGGCCGAACGACGCCGTGCGCACCGACTTCGCCCGCGCCCGCGCCGCCCTGCGCCGGCAATGGCGCACCGACACCGCCAGCCCCATCCGCCCGGATTCCTGCCCGCGCGAGGAATCCCAGGCCGCGCGCCTCGCCCGCCTCGCCGAGGCGCGCGCCGTGCTGGAGACCGAGCAGCGCCCCGGCGGCGCCCTGGCCTGCGAGCCGCGCTGAGATGCCCGACGGCACCTCCTTCGGCGGCGGGCGCAACGTGCTGGGCGGCCCGCTCGCCCCTTGCTCGCACGAACCCCTCACCGGCTGGCACCGCGACGGCTGCTGCCGCACCGACGCCAACGACCACGGCTCGCACACCGTCTGCGCGGTGATGACGGCCGAGTTCCTCGCCTTCTCGCGCGCCGTGGGCAACGACCTGTCCACGCCCCGGCCGGAATACCGCTTCCCGGGCCTCAAGCCCGGCGACCGCTGGTGCCTCTGCGCCATGCGGTGGGAGCAGGCGCGCGAGGCCGGCTGCGCGCCGCGCGTGGTGCTGGCGGCGACCAACATCGCCGCGCTGCGCCATTGCGCGCTGGAGGATCTGCGCGCCCACGCCGCGTGAATCGGGCTGGCAATCCCCGGCCGTTTGCGCCGACACTCGCCGCCAAGAACACGCTTCCGGAGGCCCGATGTCCACCCTCACCCGCCGCGCCCTGGGCGCCCTGCCGCTCGCCGTTGCCATGCCCGCCATGGCGCAGCCCTGGCCCTCCGGCCCGCTGCGCCTCATCTGCCCCTTCGCCGCCGGCGGCCCCACCGACGTGGCGGCGCGGCTGGTGGCCGAGGCGCTGACGCCCGCCTTCCCGCAGCGCGTGGTGGTGGAGAACCGCACGGGCGCCGGCGTGGTGGTGGGCACCGATGCCGTCGCCAAGGCGCGCGACGGGCACACCTTCCTCTACACCACCATCGCCCACGCCGTGCTGCGCCCACTCTTCGCCAACCTGCCCTTCGACCCCGTGGCGGACTTCATGCCGGTGGCGCTGGTGGGCACCGTGCCCATGCTGCTGCAGGTGAACAACGACGTGCCGGCGCGCACATTGGCCGAGCTGATCGCGATGTTCCGCGCCAATCCGGGGCGGTTCAACTACGGTTCCTCGGGCATGGGCGGCGCCGTGCACTTGGCGAGCGAGCTATTCCTGCACCGCGCCGGGGGCCTGCGGGTGAACCACATCCCCTATCGCGGCTCGGCGCCCGCCACGCCGGACCTGCTGAACGGCACGCTGACCATGATGCTCAACGTGGCATCCGACGGGGTGGAAAGCGTGCGCCGCGGCACCACGCGCGGGCTGGCGATCAGCAGCGCGCACCGCATGCCCCAGGTGCCCGACGTTCCCACCTTCGCGGAAGCCGGCCTGCCGGGCTACGAGGCCTATACCTGGCACATGGTGCTGGCCCCCGCCGGCACCCCGGCCGAGGTGGTGACGCGGCTGAACGCCGCCATCAACGCCGTCACGGGCAACGAGGCGATGCGCCGGCGCATGATGGACCTGACCATGGAGGCCCGCGCCGACACCACGCCCGACACCGCCGCCGCCTTCCTGCGCAGCGAGATGGCGAAGTGGGAGCGCGTGGTGCGCGACGCCAACATCACGGTGGGGGGGTAGGCCCCGCGGCGGCCCGCAGCGCCGCCACCTCGCGCCGCAGCGCCTGGAGCTCCAGCAGGATCTGCTTCTGCTCCGCGCGCTCGGCGCTTTCGGCCGCGGCCTCGGCCGCCAGCTCGGGGGCGTGGCGCTCGTCGCGCAGGGTCTGGATGCTTTCGACGATCACGCCGATGAACAGGTTCAGCACCACGAAGGTGCTGACCACGATGAAGGGCATGAAGAACAGCCAGGACCAGGGCTGGTGCTCCATCGCCGGCTTCACGATGTTGGCCCAGTCATCCAGCGTCATCAGCTGGAACAGGGTGAAGAAGGAGGCGCCGAGGTCGCCGAACTGCTCCTCCATCACGCCGCCATACAGCTTCGTGGCCATCACCGCGAAGACGTAGAAGATCAGCAGCATCAGCAGCACGATGGAGCCCATGCCGGGCAGCGCCTTCAGCATCGCCTCCACCACGTTGCGCAGGGACGGCACCACGGAGATCAGCCGCAGCACCCGCAGCACGCGCAGCGCCCGCAGCACGGACAGGGGCCCGGAGGCCGGCATCCAGGCGATCAGCACCACCACCAGGTCGAAGATGCCCCAGGGGTCGCGGAAGAAGCGGCCGCGGAAGGCGTAGATCCGCAAGGCCAGCTCCGCCGTGAACAGCCACAGCAGCACGGCATCCACCGCCAGCAGGATGGGGCCGAAGCGCTCCATGATGGAATCGCTGGTCTCCAGCCCCAGCGTGACGGCGTTGAGCAGGATCAGCGCGACCACCCCCCGCTGGAAGGGCGCGGCCATCACCAGCCGCGCCACGCGCGCGCGCGGCGATTCCCCGGCATCCGCCGCCGTCAGGGCTTCCTGCATGTGTCTTTCCCCGGAATGACGCGGATGCAATGGCCCCCGCGCGGCGCGGGATCAAGTGGGGGGCAGCGCCCCGGGGTGCAGCCACAGCGCCAGCGCCCAGGCCAGGAGGCCGGCCAGCCAGATCCGGGCCGGGATTTCCGCCCAGCGCACCGGCCCGGCGGCGAAGGGGATGATGCTGGTCTGCCCGGCCAGCGCCGCGAAGCCCTCGGGGTCCCTGGCGCGCAGCTTGGCGTCAATGGAGGGCATGCCGGCCAGCGCGGTGGCCAGGAAGGCGCCGAAGAACAGCACCCCTTCCAGCGTGCCCTTCGCCAGCAGGTGCACCGCCGCCCAGATGGCGAAGGACCACAGCATCGGGTGGCGGGTGATGCGCTGCACGCCGCGCACCGCGCCGCCCAGGGGCTGCCCCACGCTGGTGGGGTTGGGCTGGAGCACCGAGGCGGCGAAGAGCCAGAAGGCCGGCAGCATCAGCAGGGCCAGCAGCCAGCGCGCCTCCACAGGCAACGCCCAGAGCGGCGTGGGCGGCGCCGCGCGCCAGGCCAGCACCAGCGCCGTGATCGCCAGGGCCGACAGCACGGAGAAGGCCGCGCGGAACCCGCCCTCGCCCAGCCGGGCCACCAGGGGGGCGCGCAGCGGCGAGCCGGCGATGCCCACATGCACCCCGACCCAGAGCAGCGCGGCCATCAGCAATGTCCCCATGGCGGGCAGCCTACCCGCATGGCAGCCTGCGCCGCAAACGAGGAAGGACACGCCCATGCTCCGCCGCGCCCCCCTGGCCTTCGGTTCGCTTTTTCGCCTCGCGGCCGCCTTCGCCGCCCTGCCGGCGGTGATGCGCCTCGCGGCCGGCTTCGCCGTCCTGCCGGCGGTGATGCTGCTCGCCACCCCGGTTCCGGCGGCGGAGATCACCGTGATGACCTCGGGCGGCTTCAACGCCCCCTACCAGGCGCTCGCCCCGGCCTTCGAGCGCGCGACCGGCCATCGCCTCGTCACCGTCCAGGGCGCCTCCATGGGCGCGGCGCCCGATGCCATCCCCAACCGCCTGGGCCGGGGCGAGGCCGCCGACGTGGTGATCCTGGCGCGCGAGGCGCTGGACGCCCTGGCCACCGCCGGCCATGTGCGGCCGGACAGCCGCACCGACCTGGTGGAAAGCCGCATCGGCGCCTCGGTGCGCGTCGGCGCCCCGCGCTGGGACATCTCCACCGAGGCCGGGCTGCGCCGCGCGCTGGAGGAGGCGCCGAGCATCGCCTACAGCGCCAGCGCCTCGGGCGAGTACCTGTCGCGCGAATTGTTCGCCCGGCTGGGCCTGGAGGCGCTGATGGCGCAGAAGGCCCGGCGCATCTACTCCGAGCGCGTGGGCAGCGTGGTGGCGCGCGGCGAGGCGGCGCTGGGCTTCCAGCAGGTGAGCGAGCTGCTGCCCATCGCCGGGCTGGACTTCCTGGGGCCGATCCCGGAATCGCTCCAGCGCGTCACCACCTTCAGCGCCGGCATCGCCGCCCGCAGCGCGCAGCCCGAGGCCGCGGCGGCGCTGGTGGCCTTCCTGGCGGGGCCGGAGGCGCATGCCGCCATCCGCGCCGCCGGGCTGGACCCGATCCGGCGTTGAACGCCGCCCCGCCGCCGCGGTAGGGTGGTGGCCGGGGGATCGGGGGATCGCTTGGACCGTCGGGGGGCATTGGGCCTGTTGTCGCTGCTGGCGTTGGGCGCCTGCGGCACCTCGCGCGCGCCGCGCATCGCCGGCGTGCCGGAGCCGGGCGGCTTCGAGGACCTGTCCTGCGTGCCCTATGCCCGCGCGCGCTCCGGCCTGTCGCTGCG
>JBEQBS010000266.1:0-4650 GCA_041639675.1 Rubritepida sp.
ATGCCCTCATCGCGGGCCGGCGGTGCCGGCCCGCTACGCCGGGCGCGCGCCTCCGCGCGCGTGGCTTCGGCACCCTGAAGGGTGCCGGCGCGCGCCGTGCGCGCGCATTCTCGGGGCGCGCCGCGGCGCCTGCTTGCGTGGCGCTGCCGGTGGCGCGGAATCCCGGCCCTTCACGCCCGCCGCTGCCGGCGGTCGTGTGGCGCCGCCCCTACCCCGCCGCCGGGTCGATCCAGCCGATGTGACCATCCCCGCGGCGATACACCACGTTGATCGCCTCGCTGGCGCGGTTGCGGAACACCAGCACCGGCAGCCCCTCCAGGTCCAGGCGCATGCTCGCCTCGCCCACCGTCAGCAGCAGCACGGCGCGGGTGTCCTCCGCCACCACCGCCGGGTGGTCCGCGGTCTCGATCGGCGTGGCCTCGTCCGCCAGGTCCTCGGCGGCATGGACCACGTATTCGCGCGCCACCTCGCTCGATTCCCGCTCGCCCGCCTGGGAGCGCGCGTGCTCGTTCACCCGGCGGCGATAGCGGCGCAGCCGCTTGGCGACGTGCTCCGCCGCCTCGTCGAAGGCACGCTGGGCGTCGGCGCCCTGCCCCTCGCCCCGCATCACCAGGCCGCGCCCGGCATGCAGGTTGATGTCGCAGGCGAAGGTGCTGGCGCCCTTGGCCGCCTTGCTGAAGGTCACGCGCGCCTCCAGCGCGTGGTCGAAATACTTGGTGGTGATGGTGCCCAGCCCTTCCTCGACATGGGCCCGCAGCGCATCGCTGGTGGAGACCTGCTTGCCGGCGACGGTGATGTGCATCGTGCGATCGTCCTCCATCCGGGGGTGCCGCCCGGAAGGGGCGCCCCCCATTCACCAACGGCCCTGCCCGCGCTGGGCTTCAGGGGGCCGCGGCCTTGGCGCGCCGCCGTTCCACCGATGAGGGGATGCGCAGCGCGTCGCGGTATTTCGCCACGGTCCGGCGCGCGATGTCCACGCCTTCCTGCCGCAACCTTGCGACAATCGCATCGTCGCTGAGGATGGCATCCGCCGCCTCGGCATCCACCATCGCCCGGATGCGGTGCCGCACCGCCTCCGCGCTCACCGCATCGGCGCCGGCGGTGCCGCTGATGGCGGTGGTGAAGAAGAACTTCAGCTCCAGCAGGCCGCGCGGCGTGGCGATGTACTTGTTCGCCGTCACCCGGCTCACCGTGCTCTCGTGCAGCTCCACCGCCTCCGCCACGTCGCGCAGGATCAGCGGGCGCAGGAAGGCGATGCCGTGGCGCAGGAAGCCATCCTGCCGGCGCACGATCTCGGCCGCGACCTTGAGGATGGTGCCCGCCCGCTGCTCCAGGCTCTTCACCAGCCAGGATGCCGATTGCAGCTGCTCCGCCACGAAGGCGCGGCCCTCCTTGTCCTTGCAGCCCACGGTGGCACGGGCCGCGAAGCCGCGGTTCACCAGCACGCGCGGCAGGGTCTCGGGGTTCAGCTCCAGCAGCCAGCCGCCCTCATTGTCCGCGCGCATCAGGATGTCGGGCTGGACCGGCGCGGCCGGCGCGTCATCCGCCCCCGCGCCGGGCTTGGGGTCCAGCGCGCGCAGCTCCGCCACCATCTCCGCCAGGTCCTCGGCATCCACGGCGCAGGCGGCACGCAGGGCCCCCATGTCGCGCCGCGCCAGCAGCGGCAGGTTGTCCAGCAGGCGGGCCATGAAGGGGTCCATGCGGCCACGCTCCAGCAGCTGCGCCTCCAGGCATTGCCGCAGGTCGCGCGCGAAGATGCCCACGGGCTCCAGCTGCATCAGCCGCGCGCGCAGCGCCGCCACCTCGCCCTCCGCGCAGCCCAGCGCCTGCGCGATCTCCGCATCGGCGGGCAGCAGGCGGCCGGAGGGGTCGAGCGCGGCCAGCATGGCGGCGGCCATCACCTGCTCCCGCCCCGCGAAGCCCAGGCGAATCTGCTCCGCCAGGCGCTCGCGCAGGGAGGGCGGCGGCGCGGCGGCGAGGCCGAGCGCGTCCAGCCCCTCGGAGAAGTCGCTGCGCCCGCCCGGCCCGGCGGGGGGCTGCCAGGATTCGCCCTCCTCGCGCGTGTTGGACCAGTCGGCATCCAGTGCCGGCGCGGCCGGCACATCCGAGGCGGCGGCGGCGGCGGCATCGGGCGGCGGCGCCTCGGCTGCCACGGCGATGGTGGCCTCGGCACGCTCCAGCAGCGGGTTGCGCGCCAGCTCCTCCTCGACGAAGGCCGCGACCTCCTGGTTGGAGGATTGCAGCAGCTTGATGGCCTGCCGCAGCTGCGGCGTCATCACCAGCGACTGCGACTGCCGCAGGTCGAGGCGCGGGGTCAGCGCCATGGGGGCGCCCCCGGCGTCACGGCGGCGTCAGAGACTGAACTTCTCACCCAGGTAGACCCGGCGCACGCCCTCATGCGCCACGATCTCCTGCGGCCGCCCTTCCATCAGCACCTGGCCGTCATGCAGGATGTAGGCGCGGTCAATGATCTCCAGCGTCTCGCGCACATTGTGGTCGGTGATGAGCACGCCGATGCCGCGGTCCTTCAGGTGCTTCACCAGGTCGCGGATCTCGCCCACCGCGATGGGATCAATGCCGGCCAGCGGCTCGTCCAGCAGGATGTAGGAGGGGTGCGTCGCCAGCGCGCGCGCGATCTCGCAGCGCCGCCGCTCGCCGCCCGACAGCGCCAGCGCCGGCGACTTGCGCAGGTGGGAGATGCCGAACTCCGCCAGCAGCCCGTCCAGCATCTGCTCGCGCAGGTCGCGCTTGGGCTCCACCACCTCCAGCGCGGCGCGGATGTTGTCCTCCACGGACAGGCCGCGGAAGATGCTCGCCTCCTGCGGCAGGTAGCCGATGCCCAGCCGCGCGCGGCGGTACATGGGCAGGCGCGTCACGTCCACGCCGTCCAGCGTCACCTTGCCGGAATCGGGCTTCACCAGCCCGGTGATCATGTAGAAGGTGGTGGTCTTGCCGGCGCCGTTCGGCCCCAGCAGCCCCACCGCCTCGCCGCGCCTGAGCGAGACGTTCACGCCGCGCACCACGGGCCGCTTCTTGTAGCGCTTGCCCAGGTTCTCCGCGACGAGGCCGCCGCCGCCCTGGATGGCCGTGAGCGTCATCGCGGCACCTGCTGCTGCCCGCGCTCCGGCACGATCAGCCCCTGCACCCGCGTGCCGGGCGCCGAGACGATGCGCGACACGCCGGTGTTCATGTTCACCAGCGCCTCGCGCCCGTTCACCTGGTTGTCGCCGCGGGTGATGCGGACATTGCCCAGCAGCCGCGCGAGGCCGGTCTGGCCGGAATAGACGCCGCGCTCGCCGCGCACCACCTCGGTCGCCGTGCGGATCTCGACGTTGCCGAACAGCTCGATGCGGTCAATCCGGCCCTGGCCGGGGGGCGGGGCGGCGGTGCCCTGGGTGCCGGGCCGCGCCTGCGCCACGCCGGGGCGCGCGGCGGCCTGGGTGGCACCGGCGGGCTGGGGCGCCGGGTCCTCCAGCATGTAGGCCACCAGCGTGTCGGCGGTGATGCGCCGGCCGTCGCTCGTCACCACCACGGCGGCGCCGCGCGCCACCGCCATGCGCCGCTGGGACCAGTACTCCAGGCTGTCGCGCGAGGTGATGGTCTGCTGCGGGGTGACGTAGGACAGGTTGCGCCCGGTCATCACCAGCACCGCCTGGTCCATGTCGTAGACGCCGCGGTCGCCGGTGGCGGTGTCGGTGGCGGTGAAGATGCGGACATTGCCCTCCGCCTCCATGCGCCAGATCTCGTTGCCGCCGTTCAGCGGCGTCTCGCCCGGCTGGGCGGGTTGGGCGGCGGCGCCGGCGGCGGGGCGGTAGCGCGCCAGCAGGCGCTGGCCCTCCACCGTGGTGCCGTCGCGCACCGCGCGGGCATTGCCGCGGGCGATCACCACCTGCTCGTTCTGCCGCCACTCGATGCCGTTCTCGGCCGTGATGTCCACCGGCCCGCCCTGGGACATGTCGAGGCCCTGGGCGGCGGCGAGGCCGGGCAGCAGCAGGGCCAGCAGGGCGAGGCGCCTCATTGCTGGCGCCCTTCCAGCACGGCCCGCGCCCGGCCGGTGAAGACCATCACCGCGCCGCGGTCGCGCATCTCGAAGCCCTCGCTGTCAATGATGCCGAAGGAGCCCTGGGCCTGGGTCGGCCGGTCGCCCTGGGCGGTGCCCTCGTTCAGCTGCACGGTCGCCGCCTCCGTCACGAACAGGGTGCCGCCATCGTGGAAGATGCGGACATCGCCGGCCAGCTCCAGCACATGGGCCGGCTTGTCGTAGCGCCCGTCGCGCGATTCGACGAAGACCCAGGCGCCGTCGTTCAGCAGGATGTCGGCGCGCGGTTCGCTCAGCAGCATCACCTCGGCCTGGCCGGGCTGGCGGGCCAGCCGGGCGGTGACGGTGAAGGGGCGGTTCAGCTCGTCCACCCCCTGGTAACGCGGGCTGACGACCTGCATCGCCTCGCTGGTCACGGCGGGGCCACGGCGGAAGGACAGGCGGCCCTCCCGCCCCTCGATCTCCGGCCACAGGAACAGCAGGCCCAGCAGCGCCAGGGCCAGGGCCGGCAGCACCAGCTTCACCAGCCACATCAGCTGGGCGCGCCGCGCCACCTGCCCGGCGCTCGGCGCCCGGCGGGCGCGCGAGGGCGTGGGGACGGCGCGGCGGGC
>JBEQBS010000267.1:0-4649 GCA_041639675.1 Rubritepida sp.
AGAGTCGGTCAGCGCCAAGCCACCACACCACACCACACACACACTCACCCACGCGGGGTGGAGCAGCCCGGTAGCTCGTCAGGCTCATAACCTGAAGGTCACAGGTTCAAATCCTGTCCCCGCATCCAACTTCGCCGGGCAATTTGCGGAAAACGCGCGCAACACCACACCATCAGCGCCGGACACCGCATCCCGCCGTCAGCGCAGCACACCACACGGTTTGCCTGACGCATTGACTGTGCGGACAGCGTCCCCGATCCTCCCTCCCGACGGATCAGGGGAGGGCTGCACGATGCACACCAGACGTCGTCACCTGCTGGCGGGGGCCTTGCTGCCAACGGCCCCGCGGCTGGCCAGGGCCCAGGCATGGCAGCCGGTGCGCCCGATTCAACTGGTCGTCGGCTTCGCACCGGGCGGTGGCAGCGACATCATCGCACGCACGATCGCCGAGGCCAGCGCTCCCTTCTTTCCCGTGCCGCTGGTCGTCATCAACCGGCCCGGCGCCGGCGGCGCCCTGGCAGCCGATCAGGTGGCCCGCGCCGCTCCGGACGGACACACCCTCGTATTGGGCGGCGGCAGCGAGAGCACTTCGCTGCCCGCCCACCGGGACGTGCCCTACGACCCCCGCCGATCCTTCCGCGCCGTCATCCGCCTGACCCGCAACACCCACCTGCTCTGCGCCCGCGGTGGCGCCGCCCCACGCTTTCCGGACCTGCCGGCAGCATTGGCCGCTGCACGGGCGGAGCCCGGCGCCCTGCCGCACGGCTCCTCGGGGGTCGGCACGCTGTCGCATTCCATCTTCCTGCTGCTGGGCCGCAGCGCAGGCGCCGAGTTCCTGCATGTGCCCTATGCCGGTGGCGGCCCGGCCCTCCAGGCGCTGCTGGCCGGGCAGGTGGCGCTGACCGTCAATGCCTCGGACGAATTGGGCGGCCTGGCGACCTCAGGGGAGCTGCGACTGCTGGCAGCTGCGGCGGCGCAGCGCTCGCCCGGGCATCCTGCCGTGCCGACACTGCGCGAGCTGGGCCACGACATCGTGGCGGACAACATGAAGGGCTGGCTGGGCCCGGCCGGGATGACGGATGAGATGACGCGATACCTGCATGACCGCTTCCGCCAGGGCATGGCCACGCCCACCTGGGCGCGCTTCACCGAGCGGCTGAACGAGGCCGACGGCTATGCCGACGGCCCTGCCTTCCAGCGCGACATGGACGCGCTGCTGGAAGCGGTCCGCGCCGCGCTGACGCCGCGGTGATGGAGCCGATCACCCCGCCCGCCCGCGTCGCCTTCATCGGCCTGGGAGTGATGGGCGCGGCCATGGCGGCGAACATCGCCCGTGCGGGCTTCGCGCTGACCGTCCATTCGCGCGGCCGCGCCAAGGCCGCGCCGCTGGAGGCGACCGGCGCCCGCTGGGCCGCCACGCCGGCCGAGGCGGCGGCGGATGCCGCGCTGGTCGCGCTGTGCCTGCCCGATACCCCGGACGTGGAGGGCGTTCTCTTCGGCCCCGGCGGCGTGGCGGAGGGCGTGCGGCCAGGCGCGGTGGTGGTGGATTTCAGCACCATCGCCGCCGTCCCCGCCGCCGCCTTCGCCGCGCGGCTGCACGCCGAGCATGGCGCGCACCTGCTGGACAGCCCCGTCAGCGGCGGCCCCGGTGGCGCGCGGGACGGCACGCTGACCTGCATGGTGGGCGGCGATGCGACCGCCTTCGCCGCCGCGCGCCCGGTTCTGGAGGCGGTGGGGAAGACCCTCACCCACCTCGGGCCCGCCGGTGCCGGGCAGGTCTGCAAGGCGGCCAACCAGCTCATCATTGGCACCACGGTGCTGGCGATCAGCGAGGCGCTGGCCCTGGGCCGCAAGGCCGGGCTGGACCCGGAGGCGATGCGCCAGGCGCTGCTGGGCGGCTCCGCGCGCTCCTTCGCCATGGAGAACCACGCCAGGCGCATCATCGCCGGCACCACCGCGCCCGGCTTCCGGGCGGAGCTGATGCGCAAGGACCTGCGGCTGGCCGCGGCAGCCGTGCGGGACCACGGCGTCTTCGCCCCCGCCACGGCGACGACGGCACAGATGATGGAGGCGCTGGTGAACAGCGGCCGCGGCGCGGAGGATTCGGCCACGCTGGGCCTGCTGGTCGCCGAACTCTCCGGCCTGCCGCCGGTGGCGGAGTAGCGTGCGATCGTCCTGGCCGGAACCGGCCAGGACCTCAACCGCGCGTCCAGCCCACCTGGCCGCCCAGCGCCTCGATGATGCGCTCCGGCGGCTGGGCGCCGCTCCACGCCAGGCGGCCATCCACTGCCACGCTGGGCACGCCGCTGATGCCCATGCGGCGGAACTGCGCGTCCTCCGCCCGCACCTCGGCTTCCAGCGCATCGCCGGCCAGTAAGGCGGCGGCATCCGCGATGCCGTATGCCTCGCCGATGCGGGTCAGCACGGCGGCGTCGCCCACATCCTCCCCATCGTGGAAGTAGGCGCGGAACAGCGCCTCCACCAGCGCGTGCTGCCCGGGGCCGGCGGCATGGCGCACCAGGCGGTGGGCCTGCACGGTGTTGGGGGTGCGTGCCATGCGGTCATGGCGGAATTCCACGCCGGCCATCCGCCCGGCCTCTACCACCTGCGCATCCAGCTCGGCGCCGCGGGCCACGCTGCCGAATTTGGCGGCGCGGTATTCGGCGCGCGGCACGCCTTCGGGCGGCATGTCGGGGTTGAGCTGGAAGGGGCGCCAATGCACCTCCCACTCCCCGCCCAGCTCCGCCAGCGCGCGGTCCAGCTTGGCCTTGCCGATCCAGCACCAGGGGCAGATCGCGTCCGAGATGATGTCCAGCCGGCGCATCGCCGTGCCCTCCCCATTGAAGCCGGGGCCATTCTGCGCCAAAGCCGCCGCAACGACGAATCACGGGGGCTGACGTGAAGCAGATCCGCACGCAGGTGGGCATCATCGGCGCCGGGCCGGCCGGGCTGCTGCTGGCGCACCTGCTCCACCGGGCCGGGGTGGACAGCGTGGTGCTGGAGCGCCAGTCGCGCCCCTATATCGAGGGCCGCATCCGCGCCGGGCTGCTGGAGCAGGGCAGCGTGGACACGCTGACCGAGGCCGGCCTGGGGGAGCGCCTGCACCGCGAGGGCCTGGCGCATGACGGCATGGAGCTGCGCCATGCCGGCCGCAACGCGCGCATTGACCTGCTGGGCCTCACCGGCAAGCGCGTGACGATCTATGGCCAGCAGGAAAGCGTGAAGGACATGGTGGCGGCGCGGCTGGACACCGGCCGCCCCCTGCTGTTCGAGGCCGCCGACGTGGCGCTGCACGACATCGCCACCACCGCGCCGCGCATCACCTTCACGCATGATGGCGTGGCGCAGGAGCTGCATTGCGACGTGATCGCCGGCTGCGACGGCTTCCACGGCCCCTCCCGCGCCGCCATGCCGGCGGAGGTGCTGCGCGTCTATGAGCGCGTCTATCCCTTCGCCTGGCTGGGCATCCTGGCCGATGCCAGGCCCATCAGCCATGAGCTGATCTACGCAAGGCACGAGGACGGCTTCGCCCTCGCCACCATGCGCTCCGAGACCGTCTCGCGCCTCTACCTGCAATGCGCGCCGGAGGAGGACATCGCCGAGTGGTCCGATGCGCGCATCTGGGACGGGCTGCATGCGCGGCTGGGCGGGGTGAATGAGGGGCGCATCACCCAGAAGGGCGTCACCGCCATGCGCTCCTTCGTGGCGGAGCCGATGCGCCACGGCCGGCTGTTCCTGGCCGGCGACGCCGCGCACATCGTGCCGCCCACCGGCGCCAAGGGCATGAACCTGGCGGTGGCCGATGTCCGGGTGCTGGCGCGCGCGCTGCTGGCCTTCTTCGCCTCGGGCGAGGAGCGGCTGATGGACGCCTACAGCGCCACCGCGCTGGCGCGAATCTGGAAGGTGCAACGCTTCTCCTGGTGGATGACGGCGATGCTGCACAACTCCAACGCCGGCGACCCCTTCGAGGACAAGGTGCAGGCGGCCGAGCTGGAGCACGTGATGGGCAGCGCCGCCGCCCAACGCTTCCTGGCCGAGCAATATGTGGGGCTGCCCCATGATGACGCCTGACCGCGCCCGATCCGCGGAGGGCGCAGCCCGCCGCGGTGAACCGGCCGCGCCGATGCGCCTCGGCATCATCGGCCTGGGCATCATGGGCGAGCGCCTGGCGCATGCCGCCATGGCGCATGAGGGCTGGACGCTGGCCGCCGCCTGGGACCCCGACCCGTCTGCCGCCGCGCGGCTGGCCGCGATCGCGCCGGCCGCGCGCTCCTGCGCCACGCTCGACGAGGCCATCATGGCGTGCGACGCCCTGCACGTCGCCTCGCCGCCCGCCGCGCACCTCGCGCAGGGGCGCGCGGTGCTGGAGGCCGGGCGCGCCCTGCTGCTGGAAAAGCCGCTCTCGCATGACGTGGCGGCCGCGCGCGACTTCGTGCGCTGGGCGTCCGGGCGCCCGGCGGCGGTGAACTTCCCCATGGCGTCCTCGCCCGCCATCGCCCAGCTGCGCGCCTGGCTGCCGGAACTGGGCGCCATCCGCGCCCTGGGTGTGACGCTGGCCTTCGCGCGCTGGCCGCGCGGCTGGCAGCAGGGCGCGGCCTCCTGGCTGTCCCGCCGGGCCGAGGGCGGCTTCACGCAGATCGGAAGAGCGT
>JBEQBS010000268.1:0-4590 GCA_041639675.1 Rubritepida sp.
GCCCATGTCCGAGGAGGCCGGCGAGCAACCCGCCCCGGAGGGCGGCGTTGAGGCCGCGCAGCCGGAAGGGCAGGACGTGGCCGAGGACCAGCCGACCGAGACCGAGGAGGAAGGCGCCCGCCGCCGCCGTGGCCGCCGCGGCGGCCGCCGCCGGCGCGAGGAAGGGGAGGCTCCGGCCGAGGCCCAGGCCGATGCCGTGCACGCCGTGGCCGAGGCGCACCGCTCCTATTCCGGCCCCACCCCCGCCGACCCCTTCCATGGCCATGAGGACCAGCTGATCGCCGCCATGGAGGCCGCCGAGGCCGCCGCCGAGCAGGCGCTGGCGCCGCGCCAGCCGCCGGTGGTGATGCCCGAGGTCGCGGCCTCGCCCGCGCCGGAGGCGCCCAAGTCCAGCGAGCCGGCACCCCCTGCGGCGGAGCCGCAGCAGGATGCCGCGGCGGAGCCGCAGGGGGACGCGGCGGCGGAGCCGGCGGCGGCCGTCGCGCCGGAACCCGCCGCCCCGGCGGCGCCCGAGGTCGTCATCGGCCCGGCCATCCAGCCGAAGACCGTGGAGGAGGTGGCAGCCGCCGCCCCGCGCCGCACCGGCTTCTGGCGGCGCTGACGCCATGGCCGAACCACCCGTCCTCGTCGCCCGCGAGGGCGCGGTGGTGCATGTCACGCTCAACCGTCCCGCCCGGCGCAACGCCATCGGCGGCGGCATGGGCGAGGCGCTGGACGCGCTGGTGGCGGCGCTCCGCACGGATGCCACGGCCCGCGCCGTGGTGATCCGCGGCGCGGGCGGCCATTTCTGCGCCGGGCTGGACCTGGCGGAGGTCGCGGCCTCGCCGGCGGAGCAGGAGGCGCGCAACCGGGCGGTCGGCGCGCGCTACCTCGCCATCAGCGAATTGCCGCAGGTGGTCGTCGCCGCGGTGGAGGGCGCAGCCCATGCCGGTGGCCTGGGCTTCGTCTGCTGCGCGGACATCGCGCTGTGCTCCAGCGATGCCCGCTTCGCCGCGCCCGAGGTGCGGCGCGGCCTGGTGCCGGCGCAGATCCTGCCCTGGATGGTGCGGCGCATGGGCCGTGCCCAGGCCACCCGCATGGCGCTGGAGGGCGCGGTGGTGAACGCGGTGCAGGCCCACCGCATGGGCCTGGTGCATGAGGTGGCGGAGGGGCGCGAGGGGCTGGACGCGCTGGTGGCCCAGGTGCTGGCGCAGGTGACGGCCGGCGCGCCGGGCGCCCTGGCCGAGACCAAGGCGCTGCTGGCCGCGCTGGGCGCCCTGGCGCCGGAGGGCTATGGCGCCGCCGCCGCCGCCGCCTTCGGCCGCACCGCCAACGGGGCGGAGGCGCGGGAGGGCATCGCCGCCTTCCGCGAGAAGCGCCTGCCCGGCTGGATGGCCTGACCTGCGGCCCCGCGGCGTTGAAAGCGGCCCGGCGCGGGGCAATACTCGGGCGGTGAAGCCGCCCAGCCGCCCGCAATTCTTCTACACCACCACGCCCCTGCCCTGCCCCTATTTGCCCGGCCGCACCGAGCGCAAGCTTGTCACCGAGCTGACGGGCACGGACAGCGAGGCCCTGCACGACCGCCTGTCGCGCGCCGGCTTCCGGCGCTCGCACAACATCGCCTATTCGCCGGTCTGCCGCGGGTGCAGCGCCTGCGTGCCCATCCGCATCCTGGCGGATGCGTTCATGCCGGGCCGCACCCAGCGCAAGGTGGCGGCGCGCAACGCCGACCTGCTGGTGCGCCCCGTCCCGGCGCGGGCCACGGCCGAGCAGTTCGCGCTGTTCCAGGCCTACCAGCAGGGCCGGCACGGCGGCGGCGACATGGCGGCGATGGGCTTCTACGACTACCGCGCCATGGTGGAGGACACGCCGATCACCACCGGGCTGGTGGAGTTCCGCCTTCCCTCCGGCCGGCTGGTCGGCGCCTGCCTGACCGACTGGCTCTCGGACGGGCTGTCTGCGGTCTATTCCTTCTTCGCGCCGGAGGAGGCGCGGCGCTCGCTGGGCACCCATGCCGTGCTGTGGCTGCTGGAGGAGGCGCGGCGGCTCGGCCTGCCCTACGTGTATCTCGGCTACTGGGTCGCGCAGAGCCGCAAGATGGCCTACAAGGCCGCGTTCGAGCCGGCCGAGGTGCTGCGCGGCGGGCGCTGGGCGCCGCTGGGCGCACCCGCCGCGGCGGAGGCGGAGGCGCTGGCCCTGCGTTGACGCCCCGCCGGGCGCATGCGACGGTCCTTGCCCGATGGCGAAGCCTCCGAACCAGCTCCCGGAAGGGTGCGACGGCCACGCCGTCCTGCCGGGCGAGCGCCTGCTGATCCTCACCGGCACCACCAGCCGGCCCTGGCCCGCCCCGACGGCGGAGGGCGCCATCCACACCAACCTCGGCCGGGTGGCCGGCACGCTGCACACCGCCTTCGCCGGCGGGCGGTTCCACGTGCTGTTCCGGCTGCCCCACCTGCCGGCGCTGCGCGTCACCGGGCTGGAGGTCGGCGCGGGGCGGGTGCTTCCCATGACCGAGGCCCGGCCCATGCCGGCGGAGGAGGCGGTGGCGGCCCTTCGCCGCGCCCTCATCGGCGCCGATCCCGCGGTGCGCGCCGCGCTGCGCGCCATCCTGCCGCGCCGGGGCTTCGACGGCACCGACACCATCCCGCGCCTCGCCGCCCATGCCTTCCACCTGGAGATTGACCGCGCTGTCCGCATTCCCGGCGCCGGGATCTTCCTCAATGGCTGGCGCATTGACCTGAACGGGGCCCTGGCCAGCCTGCGCCTGTGCAGCGCCGATGCCTCGGCGGAGCTGGACTTCGCCGCCTGCGCCTCCATCCCCCGCCCCGACGTGCGGGAAGCCGCGGCCTCCTACGCGCTGGACCGGGACGACTGGGGCTTCGCCGGGCTGGTGCCGCTCCTCGTCCCGCCCGGCACGCCGGTCTGGCTGGAGGCGGAGCTGCATGACGGGGAGGTGGGCCAGCGCGCCCTGCCCGTGGTGGAGGCCGCGGGCATCTCCACCATCCGGCAGGTGCTGGGCCTGCCGCGGCCGCCCGCCAGCCGCATGGCGGCGGTGATGGAGGGCTCGATCGGCCCGGCGGTGGCGGCGCTGAACCGCGCCCGTCTGGCGCGGCCGCGCCGGGCGGAGGAGCTGGAATTCGGCCCGCAGCCCGTGGCGCCGCGCCTGTCGGTCGTGGTGCCGCTGCATGGCCGGGTGGACTTCATGGAGCTGCAGCTGGCCCTGTTCTCCCGCCGGCCGGACCCGGGGGTGGAGCTGATCTACGTGCTGGACGACCCGCGCCGGCGCGAGGAGTGCGAGCGCCTGGCCCTGGCGGCGGAGGCGCGCTTCGCCCTGCCCTTCCGCCTGGTGCTGCTGGAGGAGAACCTGGGCTTCGCGCCCGCCTGCAACGAGGGCGCGAGGCGCGCCCGCGCGCCCCTCCTGTGCCTGCTGAACAGCGACGTCTTCCCCCTGCCCGACCAGGGCATGGGCGCCTTCGCCCCGCTGGCGGCGCGGCTGGAGGCGGATGCCGGGCTGGGCGTCGTCGGCCCGCTGCTGCTGTTCGAGGACGGCACGGTGCAGCACGAGGGCATGCGCCACGAGCGCGTGCGCGGCCTGCCGCCCTGGCCCTTCCCCATCCATCCCCGCAAGGCGCAGCCCCCGCCCGAGGGCGCGGCGCTGCTGGAGGCGCCGGCCATCACCGGCGCCTGCATGGTGCTGCGCCGCGCGGAATGGGAGGCGCTGGGCGGCTTCGACGAGGGCTACGTGATCGGCGACTTCGAGGACAGCGACCTGTGCCTGGCGCTGCGCGCGCGCGGGCTGCGCTGCGCCGTGGACACCGCGGTGCGGATGTACCACCTGGAGCGCCAGTCGCAGGGGGAGGAGGCGGGCTGGCGCTTCCACGCCACCCTGTTCAACGCCTGGCGCCACGCCGCGCGCTGGCGGGCGGAGCTGGAGGGGTGATGCGGGTCCTCACCGTCAGCCACACCCACCCGCGCCTCACCCGCGGGGGCGCCGAGATCGCGGCGCATGAGCAGTTCCGCCGGCTGCGCGAGGCGCCGGGCGTGACGGCCTTCTTCCTGGCCGGCAATGGCGGCTGGCACGCCCGGCGCGCCGGCGTGGCCATCCAGCGGCCCTGGGGACCGGACGAGTTCCTGGCCGACACGCCGGGCTACGACCATTTCCGCCATGCCAACCCCAACCCGGCCCTGGCGCGGGAATGGGGGGAGCTGCTGGCGGAGCTGCGGCCCGACATCATCCACGTCCACCACTACCTCGGCCTGGGGGTGGAGCTGCTGGCCGCCGCGCGCCGCCATGCGCCGCAGGCGCGGATCGTGCTGACGCTGCACGAGTACCTGCTGATCTGCAACCATTTCGGCCAGATGGTGACCCGCCCCGACCTGGCGCCCTGCACCGAGGCCAGCCCGCAGCGCTGCCACCGCTGCTTCCCCGAGCACGACCCGCGCGCCTTCTTCATGCGCGAGCTGTGGCTGAAGCGCTTCCTGGCCGAGGTGGACCTGTTCATCGCCCCCTCCCGCTTCCTCATGGAGCGCCACGTCGCCTGGGGCCTGCCGCGGGAGCGCTTCGCGGTGCTGGAGAACCTGCTGCCCGCCGCGCCCTCCGCCGCCGTGCCG
>JBEQBS010000269.1:0-4588 GCA_041639675.1 Rubritepida sp.
CGTGGCGGCCAGGGCGGCGGCCAGCCCCACGGCCAGGGAGACGCGCGCGCCATGCAGCAGGCGCAGCAGCACGTCGCGGCCCAGCTCGTCCGTGCCGAGCGGATGCGCGGCCGAGGGCGGGGCGAAGCGGTTGAACAGGTCGGGCGCGAAGGCATCATGGCCCAGCAGGGTGCCGATGGCGCCGGCCGCGGCGGCGGCGGCGGCCAGCAGCGCCAGGAGGAGGAGGCCGGGCCTCATGCGCCTGGGCCCCGGCGGCGCGGCATGGCCGCGTGATGCCGCTTCTTGCGCGCCGCAGGGCGGCCGGCGCGGCGGGATGGCGGCGCCCTCATCCCAGCCGCGGGTCCAGCGCGCGCTGGGCGAGGTCCGCCAGTAGGGTCGCCAGCAGGGTCAGCGCCGCCACCGCCAGCAGGGCCAGCAGGGCCAGGTTGAAGTCGCTGCCCATCACCGCGTCGAAGATCAGCTTGCCCATGCCGGGGCGGGCGAAGAGGGTTTCCGCCACCAGCGCGCCGGAGACGAGCGCCCCGGCATCCAGCCCCAGCAGTGCCAGCACCGGCACCGCGGCATTGGGGGCGGCGTGGCGCCACAGCACCCGCGCCTTCGATGCGCCGCGGGCGCGGGCGGAGCGGATATGCGGCTCCTCCAGCGCCGCGCGCAGCGCCGATGCCGAATGGCGCGCATAGGCGGCGAGGTTGCCGAAGGCGAGCGTGGCCACGGGCAGCACCAGGAAGCGCCAGCCGGCATCGGCGCCCCCGGCCGGCAGCCAGCCCAGCCGCACGGCGAAGAGGATCATCAGCAGCAGCCCCAGCCAGAAGCCGGGCACCGCCTGGGCCAGCAGCGCCAGGGCCTGCACGGCGGGCGCCCAGCGCGGGCGCGCGGCGGCCAGCGCGCCCAGCGCCACCCCGCCGGCCACGGAGAGCAGCAGCGCCAGGCCCAGCAATTCGAGGGTGGAGAGCAGCGCCGGCCCCAGCAGCGCCGCCACCGGCTGCGCGAACAGGCGCGAATGGCCGAAATTCCCCGCCAGCACCGCCTGCGCCCAGGCCAGGTAGCGGGCAGGCAAGGGCTGGTCCAGGCCATGCAGGGCGCGCAGGCGTGCGGCGTCCTCGGCGGTGAGGCGGGGGTCCGCCGCCAGGGCGAGGTCTATCGGGTCGCCGGGCATGGCCGCGAGCAGGGCGAAGAAGGCGGCCGAGAGCAGCGCGATGGTGACGGCCGCCTGCGCGAGCCGCCACAGGATCAGCGCACCCGCCACTGCTCCGCCCACAGGGTCGAGGGGTTGAGGTGGCCGGTGGGGCGCACGCCGTCGAGCCATTGCGGCCAGATGTGCGCATCCTGGCGGAACCACAGCGGCAGGGCCGGCAGCTCCTCGGCGTAGAGGGCCTGGAGGCGGGACCACAGCGCGCGGCGGCGCTCGCGGTCCAGCTCCTGCGGCAGAGCTTCCAGCAGGGCGTCCATCTCCGGGTTGCGGAAGCCGGGGTAGTTCTGGCCGGACCAGTTGCGGGCGGCCGACGGGATCTCGTCCGAATGGAGCGAGGCGCGGGGGACGGATTCGGGGGCCGAGATCCAGGCATAGAGCACGCCGCCGGAAAAGCGCCGGCGGGACAGCGTCTCGCCGAACAGCACGCGCGGGGGCTCGTTGCGGATGCGCGCCTCCACGCCCACGGCGCGCCATTGCGCCTGGATCACCTGCTGCACCGCCTCGCGCGAGCGGTTGCCGGCGGTGGTCATCAGCTCGATGGAGAGGCGCTCGCCGGCGGCATTGGTGCGGATGGCGCCGGGGGTGGCGGCGCGCCAGCCGGCCTCCTCCAGCAGGGCGGCGGCGCGGGCGGGGTCGTGGGGGTATTGCGGGGTGGTGGGGTCATGCACCCAGTCGAGCGGGTTGACGGGGGAATGCGCCACGGTCTGCCGGCCCTCGAAGAGGCGGGCGGTGATCTGCGCGCGGTCCAGCGCATGCAGCAGGGCGCGGCGGAGGCGGCGGTCAGCCAGCGCGGGAGTGTCCAGGTTCAGGTCCAGGTGCTCATAGACCAGGCCGGGGCGGTACTCGACGCGGAAGCGCGCGCCGGTGCGCCGGGCCAGGGCGGCGGCCTGCTCGGCGGGCAGGCCCAGTTCGCCGGCGATCATGTCCACCTGGCCGGCGAGGAGCTGGGCCTCCAGCGCCTGGGTGTTCTCCACCGCGCGCACGGTGATGCGGCGGAAGGCCGGCGCCTCGCCGTGCCAATGCGGGTTGCGCTCCAGGGTGATGGCGCTGCCGGGCTGGGTCTGCACGACGCGGAAGGGGCCGTTCCACAGGCCGGGCGTGGCGGGGGCGGTGTCGTAGAGGGTGCGGGTGCGGTAGGAGCGCGGGTCCGCCTGCCACAGGGCGCGCTCCAGGTGGGCCGGCAGGGGCTGGAAGTCGCCCAGGGAGGCGAAGTCGAAGGTCACGCGGTCCAGCCGCAGGGTGAAGCGGCGGGCGTCATGGGCGATGAAGGCGTAGGCGGAGCGGTAGAACTCGGCGGGGCCGAAGCCGGTGGCGGGGTCCCTGCCCGCCTCCCAGGCGAAGCGCAGGTCCTCGGTGGTGATGGGCGTGCCGTCGCCCCAGCGGAGGTTGTCCCTCAGCGAGACGGTGATGGACAGGCCGGGCGCCCCGTCGGGGGTGGTGTCGCGCAGGGCCAGCCCGTTCTCCAGCGTGGGAAGGGTTTCGCAGAGCAGGCAGATGAGGTTCCACGCCGCGTCATGGGCGGTGAGCGGGCGGCGCGCGAAGCCCAGCACGTAGGACTTCGCGGCCATGGTCTCGATGTTGGGATGCAGCGTCGAGGGGTATTGCGTGATGCCCACCGTCAGCGCCTCGCGCGCCGCGGCGGGCGGGGCGAGGAGCAGCAGGACGAGGAGGAGGAGGCGCATCCCCGCAGCCTAGGGGCTGTTCAGCCCCCCGTCCTGCCCTTGTGGGCCAGGGCTTCCTCCAGGCTGCCCACGCCGCCATGCGCGCGGGACCAGCCGACCGGGTCCTCCAGGAACTTCCGCACGCCGGTCAGCGACGCCTCGGGGAAGTAGTCGCGCTCGCGACAGACCTCCAGCACGTCCCACCAGCTCGCCAGGTGGTGCAGCGTCAGGTCCATCGCCTTCATCTGCTCGAAGGAGCCGGGGAAGACGCCGTAGAAGAAGACGACGAAGGTGTGGGCGCATTTGGCGCCGGCCTCGCGCAGGGCCTGGGCGAAGCGGATCTTGCTGGCGCCGTCGGTCGTCAGGTCCTCGACCAGCAGGGTCTCGCGGCCCACCGGCACGTCGCCCTCGATCAGCGCGTTGCGGCCGAAGCCCTTGGGCTTCTTGCGGACATAGGCCATGGGCAGCGACATGCGGTCGGCCATCCAGGCGGCGAAGGGGATGCCGGCGGTCTCGCCGCCCGCCACGCTCTCGATCGTCTCGTGGCCCACGGCGCGGTCAATCTTCTCCACGCCCAGGTCGCAGATGCGGGCCCGGGCGCGGGGGTAGGAGATGATCTTGCGGCAATCAATGTAGACCGGGCTCTTCCAGCCGCTGGTCAGCGTATAGGGCTCCTCGGGGCGGAAGTTCACCGCCTTGATCTCCAGCAGGATGCGGGCGGTGATGAGCGCCGCGTCGCGGTCGAAGGCGGAGTCGTGGTGGATCGTCACTTGCGGGAACCCCTGGGAAGCCTGGAACCGGATAGCGGCGGCGGCGGCGCACGTGAAGATGCCGTGTGGGTGCTGGAGGATCCGCGGGCCGGCACCGCCAACCAGGCGCTGGGCATCGCCGAGCGGCTGGGGGTGCCGTTCCGGCGGGTGCCCCTGCGCTTCGGGGCGCTGGCCGGGGTGCCCTGGCCCTGGCCGAGCCTGGCGGGGCTGGAGGACCGCTCCGCCTTCGCGCCGCCCTGGCCGCGGCTGGTGATCTCGGCCGGGCGGCGGGCGGCGCCGGTGGCGCGCTGGCTCGGGCGGCGCGGGGCGCGGACGGTGCATTGCATGCGGCCGGGCTGGGGTGCGGCGGGGTTCGACCTGCTGGTGGTCGGCTCACATGACGGCGCAACGCCGGCCGCCAACATGCTGGAAATCCTGGGTTCCACCCATCGCGTCACGCCGGTGGCGCTGGCGGCGGCGCCGCTGCTTCATCCAGAGCCTGAGGTGGCGCTGCTGCTGGGCGGGCCGGTGCGCGGAATGGGGCTCGATGTGAACCACGCCGTGAAGATCGCCCGGCAAGCCGCTGATCTGGGCGAATTCCTCTGGGTGACGACATCCCGCCGCACCGGCGAGGCGGCGACGGCGGCGGTGGCGGCGGCGCTGGGGGCAACCCCGCACCGCCTGCACCGCTTCGGGGGGGATGGCCCCAACCCCTACCTTTCGCTGCTGGCGCAGGCGCGGCGGATCGTCGTCACGGCGGACAGCGTCTCCATGCTGTCCGAGGCGCTGGTGAGCCCGGCCCCGCTGCTCTTCGCCGAGCCGCCCGGCCTGGGCCGGCGCCACCGCGCGCTGCTGGCCGCCCTGGAGGCGCGCGCGCGGGCGTCGACCTTCGCGCCCGCCTTGATCAGCAACTTCGCGGCCTCGACGTTGCTGCTGCGGGCCACCAGGTGCAGTGCCGTCTCGCCATCGGCGTTGGCGGAGGCAGG
>JBEQBS010000270.1:0-4524 GCA_041639675.1 Rubritepida sp.
CCGTCGCGGGGATCAGCCAAAGATGTCGGCGGGGCTGTCCGCCCGCAGCTCCTCGCCCAGCGCGCGGCCGATGCGCGCGGCATCCGCCGCCGCGCCGCGCACCGCGCGCTTGAGCAGGAAGGAGCCATCGGCGCGCGCCACCAGCCCCGTCAGGTGCAGGGTGCCATCGGGCAGCAGCCGCGCATGCCCGCCGATCGGCGTGCGGCAGGAGCCGTCCAGCGCCGCCAGCAGGGCGCGCTCGGCCTGGGAGACGGCCTTGGCCTCCCGGTCCTCGATGCCGGAGAGCAGGTCCAGCAATTCATCGTCGGATTCGCGCACGGTGACGCCGACGATGCCCTGGCCGGCGGCGGGCACCATCGCCTCGGGGTCCAGCACCACGGTCGCGCGGTGCTCCAGCCCCAGGCGGCGCAGCCCGGCCAGCGCCAGCAGCGAGCCCGCGGCCTCCCCGGCCTGGAGCTTGGCCAGCCGCGTCTGCACGTTGCCGCGGATGGTGACGCAGCGCAGGTCCGGCCGGGCGGCCATGAGCTGCGCCTGCCGCCGCAGCGACGCCGTGCCGATCACGGCGCCGGCGGGAAACACGCCGTAGGGGTCGGCCGAATCCGGTCGTTCCGCGCCTTCGGGCAGGATCAGCGCGTCGCGCGCATCCTCGCGCCGCAGGGTGCAGGCCAGGACGATGCCGGGGGGCAGCTCCGTTTCCAGGTCCTTCAGGGAATGGACGGCGAAGTCCACGCGGCCATCCAGCAGCGCCTCGTGGATCTCCTTGGCGAAGAGGCCCTTGCCGCCGATCTCCGCCAGGCGGCGGTCCTGCACCTGGTCGCCGGTGGTGGAGATCGCGTGCTCCTCGAAGGCATTCACGCCGCGCAGCACCGGGCAGAACTTCGTGATGATCTCCAGGAAGTGCCGCGTCTGCCACAGGGCGAGGGGGCTCTGGCGGGTGCCCACGCGCAGCGGCAGGGGGCGCATGCCCTTGTGGGGCTTGGCAGTTGCGGACGACATGGGCGCGTCATAGAGCGGGCGAGCGATGAACGAAACCCGCGCGACCGCGATGCTGGGCATCGAATCCTCCTGCGACGAGACGGCGGCCGCGGTGCTGGACGGCGAGGGGCGGGTGCTGGCCCAGGCGGTGTGGAGCCAGACCGCCGAGCACACCCGCTTCGGCGGCGTGGTGCCCGAGGTCGCGGCCCGCGCCCACCTGCAACGCCTGCCCGGCATGGTGCAGGCCGTGCTGGGGGAGGCCGGGCTGACCGTGCGGGACCTGGCCGGCGTGGCGGCCACCGCCGGGCCGGGGCTGATCGGCGGCCTCGTCGTCGGCGCCTCCTTCGCCAAGGGGCTGGCGCTGGGGGCGGCGCTTCCCTTCATCGGCGTGAACCACCTGGAGGCGCATGCGCTGACCGCGCGCCTGCCCGGGCTGTTCGATGCGCCGCCGGCCTTTCCCTTCCTGCTGCTGCTGCTGTCCGGCGGGCATTGCCAATGCGTGGCGGTGCATGGGCTGGGCCGCTACGAACGGCTGGGCACGACGCTGGACGACGCGGTGGGCGAGGCCTTCGACAAGTCGGCCAAGCTGCTGGGCCTGCCCTGGCCCGGCGGCCCGCACCTGGAACGGCTGGCCGCCACGGGCGACGCGAAGGCCGTGCCGCTGCCGCGCCCACTGCTGGGGCGCCCGGGCTGCGATTTCTCGTTCAGCGGGCTGAAGACCGCCGTGGCCCAGGCGGTGGCGCGCGGCGCGGCGCCCGCGGATGTCGCGGCCTCCTTCCAGGGCAGCGTGGCGGCGGTGCTGGCCGACCGCGCGCGGCATGCCCATGCGATGCTGCCCGGCGCGACGGCGCTGGTGGTGGCCGGCGGCGTGGCGGCCAATGGCGCGGTGCGCGCGGCCCTGGCCGCCGCCACGCCCCTGCCGCTGCTGGCCCCGCCGGTGGCGCTGTGCACGGACAACGCGGTGATGGTCGCCTGGGCCGGGCTGCTGCGCCTGCGCGCCGGGCAGGACGACGCCATGGCCCTGGCCCCGCGCCCGCGCTGGCCCATGGCGGATTTGCAACCTCCCGCGCCTTGATCGCGCCCGGTGCGCGGCGGCACATTGCCCCGCCATGCAGACCGCCCGCCGCGACTACGAGACCTGCGCCCTGATCGGCACCGGCCACTTCCTCAGCCATTTCTACATGCTGTGCCTGCCGCCGCTCTTCCTGGCCTGGCGGGCGGAGTTCGGCGTTTCCTTCGCCATGCTGGGCCTGGCCGTGGCGCTGATGAGCGGCACGACGGCGCTGCTCCAGACGCCCGTGGGCTTCCTGGTGGACCGGCACGGGGCGCGCCCCTTCCTGGTGGGGGGCACGCTGCTGATGGCGCTGTCCGTCTCCGCCATGGGCTTCGCCACCGAGTTCTGGATGATCCTGGTGCTGGCCGTGCTCTCGGGCGTGGGCAACAGCGTCATCCACCCGGCGGACTACGCCATCCTCGCGGGCTCCATCCGCAAGGAGTTCATGGGCCGCGCCTTCGCCCTGCACACCTTCACCGGCAATCTGGGCTTCGCCCTGGCCCCGCCGGCGATCGCCGCCCTGCTGCTGGTGACGGGCTGGCGCGAGGCGCTGGTGATCGTCGGCCTGCTGGGCATCCCCGTGGTGGCCGCCATCCTGTGGCAGAGCCGCATCCTGGTGGACCAGCCCAAGCGCAAGGAGAAGACCCTGGGCGGCGGCGCGCTGCTGACCTCGCGGCCCATCCTGGCCTTCTTCGCCTTTTTCCTGCTTTCCGCCATGGCGGGCACGGGGGTGCAGGCCTTCCTCATCACCGTGCTGGGCAAGCTGTGGGGCACGCCCGTCGCCGTCGCCTCCCTGGCGCTCACCGGCTACATGGTGGGCGCCACCGCCGGCACGCTGGTGGGCGGCTGGGTGGCGGACAAGCGCGCCTCCAACCTGCTGGGCTTCGTGGTGCTGCTCACGCTGCTGTCCGTCGCGCTGCTGCTCTCGCTCGGCCTGTTCCCCTGGCCCGGCCTGCTGCTGCCCGTGGTGGCCTTCGTGGCCGGCGGCTGCCTCGGCGCCTCCCGCACCCCGCGCGACGTGATGCTGAAGGAGGCCTGCCCGCCCGGCGAGGTCGGCAAGGTCTTCGGCTTCGTCTCGGCCGGGCTGCCGCTGGGCGGGGCCATCACGCCGGTGCCGCTGGGCCTGCTGATTGACCTCGGCCATCCGGGGCTGATCCTGCCGGTGGTGGCGCTGCTGCTGGTGCTGTCCCTGCTCTGCGCGGGCGGGGCGCGGGCGCTGGCCGCCGCCGCCCCGCCGCGCGCCGCGCAGCCGGCCGAATAGGTGCTGCTGGACGCCACGCTGCGCTGGCTGGACCTGGCCGGCATCGCGGTCTTCGCGGCCTCGGGCGCGCTGGTCGCCTCGCGCAAGCAGATGGATGCGGTGGGGTTCATCCTCATCGCCTGCGTCACCGGCTTCGGCGGCGGCACCCTGCGGGACCTGCTGCTGGGGCGCACCCCGGTCTTCTGGCTGCGCGCGCCGGAGCTGCTGGCGGTCGCCGCCAGCGTGGCCGTGCTGGTCTTCTTCACCGCGCACCTGTTCCACAGCCGCATGCGCGCCCTGCTCTGGGCCGATGCGGTGGGGCTGTCGCTCTATGCCGTGCTGGGGGCGGAGATCGCGCTGCTGGCCGGCGCCTCCCCCTGGGCGGCGGTGCTGCTGGGGGTGATGACGGCGAGCGGCGGCGGCATCCTGCGCGACATCATCTGCAACGAGGTGCCGCTGATCCTGCGGCGCGAGATCTACCTGACCGCCGCCGCCGCGGGCGCCGCCGCCTTCGTGGCGCTGCGGCTGGAAGGCGTGTGGCGCGAGCCCGCCTTCGGGCTGGGCGCGCTGGCCTGCTTCCTGATCCGCGCCGCGGCGCTGCGGCACGGCTGGTCGCTGCCCGGCTACCGTGCCCGGCCGGGGCGGGAATACGAATAGGCCCTCAGAACAGCAGCGCTGCCTCCACCTGCTGCATCGTCACGCCGTGCAGCGCCAGGCTTCCCTGCGCGGCCGCCAGCATCACCCCGCCCTCCATCGCCGCCAGCGTCACCCCGCCGCGGCCGGCCAGCCCGCTGCCGGCGAAATCCAGCGCGAAGCCGGCGCCCAGGCCGAAGACGGCATCCGCCCCCCAGCCCGGCGCGTCCATCACCAGGCGGTCGGCGCCGCCGCCGGCCAGGATCACGTCATCCCCCGCGCCGCCACGCAGCACATCCGCGAAGGCGCTGCCCAGCAGCACGTCGTCCCCGGCGCCGCCATCCAGCGTGGACGGCAGCGCGGCGTTGCCCGCCAGCACCTGCCGCCCGGCGCCGCCCGACAGCACCCGCGCGCCGCCCAGCAGCGCCGCCATCTCCAGCCCCTCCGGCGCCACCCAGCCATCCACCTGCACCCAGGCCAGGTCCTCGCCGCCGCCCGGCGCCTCGATCACCACGTCCCGCGCATCGGTGACGATGACGGTGTCGTCGCCCGCGCCGCCCTCCAGCCGGTCGCCGCCGCCCAGGCCATTCAGCGTGTCGTCGCCCGCGCCGCCGGCCAGGGT
>JBEQBS010000271.1:0-4564 GCA_041639675.1 Rubritepida sp.
GGGCATGGGGTGACGGTGGACGTCACTCGGCTCTGATGTTGCCCGCGCGCGCCACCTCGGCATAGCGCGCGGCATCGGCGCGGATCAGCGCCGCCACCTGCTCGGGCGCCAGGCGCCAGGGGGTCATGCCCGCGGCCTCCAGCCGGGCGCGGAAGGCGGGGTCGGCCAGCATGCCGTCCAGCTCGGTCGCCAGCCGGTCCAGCACCGCCGGCGGGGTGCGGGCGGGGGCCAGCACCGCCTGCCAGGCCAGCAGCTCGAAGCCCTCGAAGCCGGGCAGGGAGGCCAGCGGCGGCACGTCCGGGATGGCCGGGTGCGGCCGCAGCGCGGAGACGGCGAGGCCCTTCACCCGGCCGTCGCGCAGCAGGGGCGCGGCGGTGGTCAGCGTCAGCACCGCGAGGTCCAGCCGGCCGGCGATGAGGTCGGGCGGGATCTGCGAGGCGATGCGGTAGGGCACGTGCTCCAGCGACAGGCGCGCGCGCTGGGCCAGCGTCTCGCCCCACAGGTGCAGGGAGGTGCCGGTGCCGGAGGTGCCGTAGGTCAGCCCGCCCACCTGCCGCCGCGCCAGGTCCAGGAACTCCGGCAGGTTGCGCGCCGGCAGGTCGGGCCGGGCCAGCAGCACCAGGGGCAGGGAGGCCAGCATGCCCACCGGCGCCGCATCGGCCTGGGGGTCGTAGCGCACGGCGCCGGGGGTGACGGCGGGCGCGATCACCAGCGGCGACTCGACGCCCAGCAGCAGGGTGTGGCCATCCGGGGCGGCGCGCAGCGCGCGCTCGGTGCCGATGGTGCCGCCCGCACCCGGCGCGTTCTCCACCACCACGGGCTGGCCGAGGCGGCGCGACAGCTCCGTGGCGGCCAGCCGCGCCACCGTGTCCACATTGCCGCCGGCGGCGAAGGGGACGACGAGGGTGACGGGGCGGGCGGGCCAGGCGGGCTGGGCCTGCGCGGCGGCGCCCAGGAACGGCGCCGCCGGCAGGGCGGCGAGCGCGAGGCGGCGAAGCATCATGCGGCGCGTGGTCATGGGCTCTCCAACGCATCGAACTCGGCGGCGAAGGCGGTGGCGAGGTGCCGCTTCGCCGCTTCCTCCAGGAAGGCGCCGCGCACGCCGTTCAGCATGAAGCCGCGCAGCGCCGCGCGATCGAAGCCGAAGTCCCGTGCCATCATCGCCCAGCATTGGCCGGGGGTGACGCGGTGCATCGGCGGGTCGTCGGTGTTGGGATGGATGGCCAGCCCGGCGGCGGCCATGGCGCGGATCGGGTGGTCCTGCGCCCAGCGGCCGGGCGGCAGGGTGCGCAGGTAGAAGCTGTTGGTCGGCACGACCGTGACCACCATCCCGGAGTCGCGCAGGCGCTCCAGCAGGGCGGGGTCCTCCAGGGCGGTATAGGCGTGGTCCAGCCGCTCCACGCCGCAGAGGTCCAGCGCGGTGCGGATGTTGCGCGGGTGGCAGCCGAACTCGCCGGCATGGGCGGTCAGCCGCAGGCCCAGGGCGCGGGCGGCGGCCCAGGCGCGCCAGAACAGCTCGGGCGGGCGGTCGGTCTCGCGATAGTCAATGCCCAGGCCGACGATGCCGTCGCGCGGGTGGGCGGCCATCCATTCCACCAGCTGCCCGGCGGCCTCGGGCGTGTCCTCGCGGTCAATGGCGGGGATCAGCAGGGCGGAGACGCCGAATTCGGCCGCCGCATCGGCGAAGCCGGCCAGGATGGCGTCGGCCCCGGCGGCATAGGGGAAGAGGTGCGCGGTGCCGGTGGGGTTCCAGAAGATCTCGCTGTGCCGCACGTTCTCGGCCGCCGCGGCCGCCAGGTGCTCATAGGCGATGCGGTGCAGGTCGGCCGGGCGCTTCAGCAGGCGCTGCTCCAGCGCGCGCAGGATGTGCAGCACGCCCTTCGGCTTCGCGTCGCGCGAATACAGCGCCTCGGCCTCGGCCTCGGGCATGCCGGCGCGCCGCGCCCATTCGGCGAAGGTGGCGGGCAGCACGGCGCCCAGCAGGTGGACATGCAGCTCCACCTTGGGGATCGCGCGGCAGAACTGGTCCAGGGCATCCATCGGCGCGCATATTGAGGGAAAGCCCCCGGCGGCGTAAGCGCCATGCCCCATGAGGAAGCCCGCGAACCCCAACTTCTCCTCCGGCCCCTGCGCCAAGCGGCCGGGCTGGTCGCTGGCCGGGCTGGACACGGCGATGCTCGGCCGCTCCCACCGCGCGCCCGCCGCCAAGGCGCGGCTGAAGGAGGTGCTCGAGCGCAGCAAGGCCGTGCTGGGCATCCCCGAAGGCTGGGTGGTGGGCATCGTGCCGGGCAGCGACACCGGGGCGATCGAGCTGGCGCTGTGGAACCTGCTCGGCCCGCGCGGGGTGGATGTGCTGGCCTGGGAAAGCTTCTCCCATGAATGGGCGAAGGATGCGCGCGACCACCTGAGGCTGCCCGGCGTGCGCGTGCTGGGCGCCGATTACGGCCGCCTGCCCGACCTGCTGGCGGTGGATTGGACGCGCGACGTGGTCTTCGTCTGGAACGGCACCACCTCCGGCGTGCGGCTGCCGCATGGCGGCTGGATCGCGGAGGGCCGCGGGGGGCTGGCGATCTGCGACGCCACCTCGGCGGCCTTCGCGATGGAGATGGCGTGGGACCGCCTCGATGTCGTCACCTGGTCCTGGCAGAAGGCGCTGGGGGGCGAGGCCGCGCATGGCATGCTGGCGCTGTCCCCCCGCGCGCAGGAACGGCTGGCGACGCACCGCCCGTCCTGGCCCTTGCCCAAGGTGTTCCGGCTGCCGAAGGGCGTGTGGGAGGGGGACACGATCAACACCCCCTCCATGCTCTGCGTGGAGGATGCGCTGGACGGGCTGCGCTGGGCCGAATCCGTGGGCGGGCTGCCGGCGCTGATCGCGCGCAGCGAGGCCAGCCTGGCGGCGTTGGCGGCCTGGGAGGCGACCAGCCCCTGGGCCTGCTTCCTGGCCGGGGAGGCGGCGGAGCGCAGCCCCACCAGCGTCTGCCTGCGCTTCCGCGACGGCGCCACGACGGATGGCGCGGCGGTGGCGAAGCGCATGGCCGCCTGGCTGGAGCGCGAGGGCGTGGCGCTGGACGTGGCGCATTACCGCGATGCCCCGCCCGGCCTGCGCATCTGGTGCGGCGCGACGGTGGAGCCCGCCGATGTGGAGGCCCTGCCGCCCTGGCTGGATGCCGCCTGGGAGGCATGCCGGAACGGCTGAGCGCGGCCCGCGGCGTGATCCCGCCCTGCGGAATCACGCCACAGGCGGTTCGGGAGGACGGTTCAACGCCCTGACGGGTCCGGCCAGGCGGATCGCGCCTACCGCCGCCCTTCCAGCCGGTCCATCTCCGCCGCCGCCGCGCCGGCCGCCAGCCGCACCTGCTGGAGGCGCGGCAGGCTGGAGGCGCGGCGCATCGTCTCCTCCTCGCCCAGGGTGAACACCGTGCGGTCGCCGAAGGGGCGCACCCCCACCCCGGCGCGCAGGCGCTGGGCGGCGGCGCGCAGGGCGGTCTCCATCGCCTCGCCCGGCAGGCGGGGGTTCAGGCCCAGCGCGGCGCGGAACTCGTCGCGCCCCCGTTCCAGCTGCGGCTGGATGGTGGGCGACAGGCCCGGCCCCCAGCGCGGGTCGGCCGGCGTCATCCTGCGCGCCAGGAATTCCATGTGCGCCGCCGCCATCAGCGCCCCGGCCGGGTTGTTCGCGTAGATGCTGGTGTCGCCCAGGTTGCGGGGCGCGTTCAGCGCCGCGCCGCGCAGCGGGTCGCCGAAGCCGCCCAGGTAGTCCATGGCCGGGTCCATGGTGCAGGCCGCCAGCAGGGGGAGGGCGAGGAGGAGCGCGCGTCGGGTCATGCGGCGCAGCTTGCCCCATTTCGCCGCCGCTGGCACACGGCGCCATGAGATGAGCGACCCCGCACCGATCGCATTGCTGCCCGCCGGCCTGGTGGACCTGCTGCCGCCCGAGGCCGAGGCCGAGGCGGCGCTGGCCGAGGCGCTGGCGGAATCCTTCGCCCTGCATGGCTATGAGCGCGTGACGCCGCCGCTGCTGGAGTTCGAGGAAGGGCTGCTCGCGGGTTCGGGTGCGGCGGTGGCCGAGCAGACCTTCCGCCTGATGGACCCGGTCAGCCAGCGCATGATGGGGCTGCGCGCGGACATGACGCCGCAGGTGGCCCGCATCGCCGCGACCCGGATGGGCGCCGTGCCGCGCCCGCTGCGCCTGTGCTACGCCGGACAGGTGCTGCGGGTGCGCGGCAGCGAGCTGGCGCCGGCCCGCCAGGTGCGCCAGGCCGGGGTGGAGCTGATCGGCGGCGCCGCGCCCGAGGCCGATGCCGAGGTGGCGCTGGTGGCGGTGGAGGCGGTGACGCGGCTGGGCATCACGGGCATCTCGCTCGATGTCGGCCTGCCGCGGCTGGCCGATGCCATCATGGCCGGGGCCAGCATCACGGGCGAGGACGCCGCCCGCCTGTCCCGCGCGCTGGACCGCAAGGACGCGGCCGCCGTGCTGCGGCTGGTGGAGGGGCGCGAGGGCCCCGCCGCGCTTTTGCCGGGCCTGCTCGCCGCCGCCGGCCCGGCCGACGAGGCGGTGCGCGCGCTG
>JBEQBS010000272.1:0-4489 GCA_041639675.1 Rubritepida sp.
TGGCGCTGCATGGCTGCGGCGGCATCGGCACCGGCGCCCAGCCGCTGCGCCCCGGCTCGCGCGAGCGCGACTGGGCGGCCCGGCTGGCCGCCGCCGGCCACCCGGTGGTGATGCCCGACAGCTTCGGCAGCCGCGGCCTGCCCGATGCCTGCGGGGTGCGCGGCTTTCCCGCCGGCCCCTTCCGGGTGCGGCGCGACGACGCGCTGGCGGCGGCGGACTGGGCGCGCGGGCAGGGCTGGGGGGTGCCGGCGCTGCTGGGGTGGTCGCATGGCGGCTCCACCGCCCTGGCCGCCTGGGCCGGCGCGGCACCCGGCCAGGTTGCGGGGGCGGTGGCCTTGTATCCGGGGTGCGTCGGGGCCCCGGCCCCGCGGGGTGAAGATGCTGCGCCAGCACCGCGGGGCGAAGGTGCGGCCCCGGCCCCGCGGGGCGAGGGCGCCGCGCCCCCCGGCCCGCCGCTGCTGATGCTGCTGGGCGGCGCCGATGACTGGACCCGGCCGCGCCCCTGCGAGGAATGGGGCGCGCGCTCGCCCCTGGTGGCGCGCACCACCTTTCCCGGCGCGCATCACGGCTTCGACCGTCTGGCCGGCGGGCTGCGGCAGCAGCACCTGCCGGATGGCCGCACCGTCACCTATGGCGCGGATGGCGCGGCGCGGGCGGGAGCGCGCCGCCTGGCCCTGGAGTTCCTCGCGGGTCTCCCATGAGGACATGCCGGGTGCGCGCGGCGGCCGGCATGCTACAAGGCCGCCCATGACGATCGCCATCGGGTCCGACCATGCCGGGCTGCCGCTGAAGCGCAGCCTGCTCTCCGCGCTGGAGGCCATGGGCCACCAGGTGCTGGATGCCGGCACGCATGACGCGGCCTCCTGCGACTACCCCGACTTCGCCCATGCGGTGGCGGCCAAGGTGGCGGCGGGCGAGGCCGCCTTCGGCGTGCTGTGCTGCGGCACCGGCATCGGCATGGCCATCGCCGCCAACCGGCACCCGGGCATCCGCGCCGCCGTGCTGCACGACGCCACCGAGGCGCGGCTGACGCGCCAGCACAACGACGCCAACATCGCCTGCTTCGGCGCCCGCACCACCGGCGAGGAGGTGGCGCTGGACGCGCTGCGCGCCTTCCTCGCGGCCGCCTTCGAGGGCGGGCGGCACGGCCGCCGGCTGGACAAGCTTTCGCCCGCCGCGCTGGCCTGATAAGCGCGCCCCCAAGAAATCCCCCCCCCAGGCAAGGCCCCGACGCGATGAACGAGAGCACCCCCCGCTTCCTCCCCGCCCGCTTCTTCCAGGCCGGGCTGGCCGAGGCCGATGCCGAGCTGGCCGCCGCCGTGCAGGGGGAGCTGGTGCGCCAGCAGGACGGCATCGAGCTGATCGCCAGCGAGAACATCGTTTCCCGCGCCGTGCTGGAGGCGCAGGGCTCCGTGCTGACCAACAAGTATGCGGAAGGGTATCCGGGCCGCCGCTACTATGGCGGCTGCGAGATGGTGGACGTGGCCGAGACCCTGGCCATCGAGCGCGCCAAGGCGCTGTTCGGCTGCGCCTTCGCCAATGTGCAGCCGCATAGCGGCGCCAGCGCCAACCTCGCCGTCTTCTTCGCCGTGCTCCAGCCCGGCGACGCCTTCCTGGCGATGGACCTCGCCGCGGGCGGGCACCTGACGCATGGGGCGCCGGTCAACTTCTCCGGCAAGTGGTTCCGCCCCATCGCCTATGGCGTGCGGGCCGAGGACGGGCTGCTGGACTACGAGGCGATGGAGCGGCTGGCGCGCGAGCACCGGCCGAAGCTCATCATCGCCGGCGGCTCCGCCTATTCGCGCCAGATTGACTGGGCGCGCTTCCGCCGCGTGGCGGACGAGGTGGGCGCCGTGCTGATGGTGGACATGGCGCACTACGCCGGGCTGGTGGCGGCCGGCGCCTACGACTCGCCCGTTCCGCACGCCCACGTGACGACGACGACGACGCACAAGACCCTGCGCGGCCCGCGCGGCGGGCTGGTGCTGACGGATGACGAGGCGCTGGCGAAGAAGATCAACTCCGCCATGTTCCCCGGCCTGCAGGGCGGGCCGCTGATGCACGTCATCGCCGCCAAGGCCGTGGCCTTCGGCGAGGCGCTGCGCCCGGATTTCCGCGCCTATGCCAGGCAGGTGGTCGCCAATGCCCGCGCCCTGGCGGATGAGCTGGTGGGGCAGGGGCTGGCCATCGTCTCGGGCGGGACGGACAGCCACCTGATGCTGGTGGACCTTCGCCCCAAGGGCCTGACCGGCAAGGCGGCCGAGGCCGCGCTGGGCCGCGCCCACCTGACCTGCAACAAGAACGCCATCCCCTTCGACCCCGCCAAGCCGATGGTCACGTCCGGCATCCGCCTGGGCACGCCCGCCGCCACCACGCGCGGCTTCGGCGAGGCGGAGTTCCGCGAGGTGGGCCGGCTGATCGGCCGCGTGCTGGACGGGCTGGCCAAGGCGAACGCGCCCGAGGCGAACGAGGCGGTGGAGCGCGCGGTGGCGGATGAGGTGAAGGCGCTGTGCGCGCGCTTCCCGGTGTATTGAGGGTTGCAGGGCCGCGCCGCCCTCCTGATATCGTCGGGTGGAGGAGGGCTTCCGGGCATGTCTGACCTGTTCCGCACTTCTGGTCCTGCCCGGTCTTCGGCCGTGCTGGCCGCCGCGGTCGAGGCGGGCGTGCATGTGGTGGCCCTTGTCCTGGTGGTCCTGCTGCTTGGGCTGGTCCCAGCTGAGCCGGGGCAGGTGGTCCGCCTTCTGGCGGGCCTGTCCATGGCCTACCTGCTGGCCCGCATGGCGGGGCTGGCCATGCGGCGCCGTGCCGACCGCCAGGAATCCGCCCGCATCTCGGCCGAGGTCGCCGCCGTTTCGGCAGGCATCCGCGCAAGGCTCGACCAGCGCGGCGGATGACGCCACCACTGTCGCTGGAGGATGCCGAGGCGCGGCTGCGCAGCGTCGAGGCCGCCATCCTCGTGCCCGGGCCGCATCCGGACGTGGCCATCCTGCGGTGGGTTGATGAGCTGGACGCCCTCGACGCCTTCCTGGCGGGGATGAAGGAGGGGATGGCCACCCTGCCGGGCGGACCGGCGGACCTGCTGGCGCTCCTGGGCCTCGGCATCGCCTTCGCCGACCTCGGCTCGTTGCTGTCCTGGCTCGGCTTGGCGTTGGGCTGGTCTGCGGTGTTCCATGGCATGGCCTCCGGCATCCGGGCGGAACGCCGGCGCGACCGGGTGCTTGACCTTCGGCGCCGTGTCCTTGATGCCATGACCCGCCTCGCCCGGCTGGGCTGAACCCGGACCCCGACCATGCGCTGTCCCTATTGCGGCCACGAAGACACCCAGGTGAAGGATTCGCGCCCGTCCGACGACGGCACCGCGATCCGCCGCCGCCGCTTCTGCGCCGGCTGCGGCAACCGCTTCACCACCTTCGAGCGCGTGCAGCTCCGTGACCTGACGGTGCTCAAGACCGATGGCCGCCGCGTCCCCTTCGACCGCGACAAGCTGCTGCGCTCCGTGCGCATCGCCTGCCGCAAGCGCCCGGTGGAGGAGGAGCGCATCGAGCGCATCGTCAACGCCATCCAGCGCCGCATGGAGATGGAGGCGGAGGGCGAGATCCCGTCCCGCCGCATCGGCGAGATGGTGATGGAGGCGCTGCGCGAGGTGGACCAGGTGGCCTATGTCCGCTTCGCCTCCGTCTACCGCAACTTCAACGAGGCCAAGGATTTCCAGGCCTTCCTGGGCGACCTGGAAGAGGGGTGAGCGACGCCGCCCACATGGACGCCGCGCTGCACCTGGCGCGGCGCGGCCTGGGCAATGCCTGGCCCAACCCGGCCGTCGGCTGCGTGCTGGTGCGCGGGGGCCGCGTGGTCGGCCGCGGCTGGACCCGGCCCGGCGGCCGCCCGCATGCCGAGACGGAGGCGCTGCGCCAAGCCGGCGAGGCCGCCCGCGGCGCCACCGCCTATGTCACGCTCGAACCTTGCTCGCACCACGGCCGCACGCCGCCCTGCTGCGACGCGCTGATCCGCGCCGGGGTGGCGCGGGTGGTGGTGGCAATGCGCGACCCCGACCCGCGGGTGGATGGCCGCGGCCTGCACCGGCTGCGCGCCGCCGGGATCGAAGTCACCGAAGGCATCGGCGAGGCCGCGGCGCGCGCCATGCAGGCCGGCTTCCTCAAGCGCATCACGCAGGGGCTGCCGCTGGTGACGCTCAAGCTGGCCTCCACGCTGGATGGGCGCATCGCCACGGCCGCGGGCGAAAGCCGCTGGATCACGGGGCCTGAGGCGCGCCGGCAGGTGCACGCCCTGCGCGCGCGGCACGACGCCGTGCTGGTGGGCAGCGGCACCGTGCTGGCCGACGACCCGGAGCTGACCTGCCGCATCGCGGGCATGGAGCGCGCGCCGATGCTGCGCGTGGTGGCGGATGCGCGGCTGCGCACGCCGCCCGGCGCGCGGCTGGTGCAAACGGCGCGCGAGACGCCGACCTGGCTGCTCACCGGCGCCGGCCACC
>JBEQBS010000273.1:0-4513 GCA_041639675.1 Rubritepida sp.
GCGCCCGCATCGGCGGCTTCGCATGAAGAAGATCCTGATCGCCAATCGCGGCGAGATCGCGCTGCGCGTGCACCGCGCCTGCCAGGAGATGGGCATCCGCACGGTGGCGGTGCATTCCACCGCCGATGCCTCGGCCATGCATGTCCGCCTGGCGGATGAGAGCGTGTGCATCGGCCCGCCGGCGGCGCGCGATTCCTACCTCAACGTCGCCGCCATCCTGTCGGCGGCCACCATCACCGGCGCCGAGGGCATCCACCCAGGCTACGGCTTCCTGAGCGAGAATGCCCGCTTCGCCGAGATGGTGGAGGCGCATGGCCTCACCTTCATCGGCCCCACCGCCGAGCACATCCGCATGATGGGCGACAAGATCGCCGCCAAGGATGCGATGCGCCGGCTGGGCGTCCCCCTCGTGCCCGGTTCGCTGGGCGCGCTGGAATCCCTGGACGAGGCACGCGCGGTGGCCGAGCAGGTCATGTACCCCGTGCTCATCAAGGCCGCGGCCGGCGGCGGCGGGCGCGGCATGAAGGTGGCCCGAAACGCCGACGAGATCGAGGAGGCCTGGCGCGTCGCCCGCACCGAGGCCAAGGCGGCCTTCGGCGACGACGCCGTCTACCTGGAGAAGTACCTCGACCGCCCGCGCCACATCGAGCTCCAGGTGCTGGCCGACACCCACGGCAACGTGGTGCATTTCGGCGAGCGCGACTGCTCGCTCCAGCGCCGCCACCAGAAGCTGGTGGAGGAGGCGGGCTCCCCCGTGCTGACGGCCGCCGAGCGCGACGCGCTGGGCGCGCAGGTGACGAAGGCGCTGAAGGGCCTGGGCTACCGCAACGCCGGCACGCTGGAATTCCTCTGGCAGGACGGGCAATTCGCCTTCATCGAGATGAACACCCGCCTCCAGGTCGAGCATCCGGTGACGGAGATGGTCTGCGGCGTGGACCTGGTGCGCGAGCAGATCCGCATCGCCGCCGGCGAGGCGCTGGGCTACGGGCAGGAGGATGTGCGCTTCCAGGGCCACGCCATCGAGTGCCGCATCACCGCCGAGGACCCCGAGAGCTTCGCGCCCTCGCCCGGCAAGGTGACGACCTTCCATGCGCCTGGGGGCTTGGGCGTGCGCGTGGATAGCGCGCTGTATTCCGGCTATTCCGTGCCGCCGCATTACGACAGCCTGGTGGCCAAGCTGGTGGTCCACGCCCCGACGCGGGCCCAGGCCATCGCCCGCACCCGCCGCGCGCTGGACGAGATGGTGGTGGACGGCATCCGCACCACCATCCCGCTGCACCGGCGCATCATGGCCGACCCGGAGTTCCAGGCCGGCGACTACACGATCCATTGGCTGGAGCGCTTCGTCAGCCGCTGACCAATCTGGCCAGATTCTCCTTGAAATCTGGCCAGACTCTCGCCACGCTCCGGCGCATGAACCACAGCATCGTCGAGGCGAAGAACAACCTGTCCGCGCTGATTGACCGCGCCGCCGCGGGCGAGGAGGTGACGATCACCCGCCATGGCAGGCCGGTGGTGCGGCTGGTGCCGGTGGAGGCGCCGGTCCCGGCCGGCGGCCCCGACCTGCTGGCGCTGGCGGACCGCCTGCGCGTGGTGCCGGCGGTGCCGCTTGAGGTTCCGGGAGCGACGCTGATCCGGCGGATGCGCGACGAAGGCGCCTGATGCCGCCCTATGCCGACACCTCGGTCGTCGTCTCGCTGCTCGTCCAGGATGGCCTGTCGCCGGCAGCCCGGCAGGCGATGGCCGGGCATGCCCGGATCTACCTGAGCGACTTCCTGCGGGTGGAATTCGCCGCCGCCACGGCGCGGCGGGTGCGCATGCGCCTGCTGACTCCGGCCGAGGCCGCCCAGGCCTTCGCGGCTCTGGACACCTGGGTGGCGCTGGCCACGCCCTGCGCCCTGCTGCGCGAGGACATGCAGCAGGTCGAGGCCTGGCTGCGGCGGCTGGACATCAACCTCCGCGGCCCGGACGCCCTGCACCTCGCCATGGCCCATCGCCTCGGCGCGCCGCTGCTGACGCTCGACCGCGGCATGGCCGATGCCGCGCGCGCGCTCGGCGTCCCGCTCCCCGCATGAGCCGCCGCCGCGTCGAGATCACGCCGGCGATGATGCTCCGCGCCTATCGCCTCGGCCTCTTCCCGATGGCGGAGAGCCGCGACAGCGACACGCTGTACTGGCTGGACCCGGAAAGGCGCGGGATCATCCCGCTGGATGCCTTCCACCTGCCGCGGCGGCTGGCGCGCACCGTGCGGCAGCGGCGCTTCGCGGTGACGGCCAACACCGACTTCGCCGGCGTGCTGGCGCTTTGCGCCGCGCCGCGCCGGGGCTCCTTCGATTCCTGGATCAACGCCGAGATCACGGCGCTCTTCACCGCGCTGCACGCGCAGGGCCATGCCCATTCGGTGGAATGCCGGCTGGATGGCGCGCTGGTGGGCGGCCTCTATGGCGTGGCCATCGGCGGGGTGTTCTTCGGCGAAAGCATGTTCTCGCGCGAGACGGACGCGTCCAAGGTCGCGCTCGTGCACCTGGTGGCGATGCTGCGGCTGGGCGGCTTCGCGCTGCTGGATTCGCAGTTCACCACCGACCACCTGGCGCAGTTCGGCACCGTCGAGATCCCGCGCGCCCGCTACAAGGCGCTGCTGGCCGCGGCGCTCGAGGTGCCGGCCACCTTCCCGCCACCCGCGTCGGAAGCGGCGGTGCTGGCCGAGGCCGCGAGGCTGCGCCCTACTCCAGCCTGATGCCCGAGAAGCGCACCAGTTCCGCGTGCCGCGCCAGGTCCGCCTCCAGCAGCGCCGACAGGCGCTCCGGCGGGCCGCCCAGGATGTCCAGCCCCTGCCCTTCCAGCCGCGCCCGGCTTTCGGGCTGCTCCAGGATCTCGTTCACCAGCCGGTTCATCGCCAGCCGCACCGGCGCCGGGGTGCCGCGCGGCGCGAGGATGGCGAACCAGGTGCTGAAGACCAGCCCCGGCATGCCCATCTCGGCCGTCGTCGGCACCTCGGGCAGCACGGGGGAGCGGCGCTCGCTCAGGATGGCGATCGGCGTCACCTGCCCGCCGCGCACCTGGGGTGCGGCGCCGGTGACGAGGTTGAACATCACCTGGATGCGCCCGGTGAACAGGTCGGTGAAGCCCTGCTGGATGCCGGCATAGGGGATGTGCACCATCTCCGTGCCCGTGCGCTGGCGGTACAGCTCGCCCGCCAGGTGCATGGAGGAGCCGTTGCCCGAGGAGCCGAAGGATAAGGCGCCCGGCTCGCGCTTCAGCCGCGCCGTCAGCTCCTCCAGCGTGCGCACGCCCAGGGCGTTGTTCACCACCAGGATGTTGGGCACGCTGCCCAGCACCAGCACCGGCTCGAAGTCGCGCCGGGGGTCGAAGCCGGGCTCGCGGTACAGGGCGGGGCTGGTGGCCAGCGTGCCGGACCAGCCGAACAGGAAGGTGTGGCCATCCGGCGCGGCGCGGGCCACGGTGCCGGCGCCGACATTGCCGTTGGCGCCCGGCCGGTTCTCCACCACCGTGCGCTGGGGCAGGCGCTTGTCCAGCTCCTGCGCCAGCAGGCGGGCGATGGTGTCGGCGGTGCCGGCGCCGCCGGCGGCGGGCACCACCAGGCGCACCACGCGCTCCGGCCAGCCGGGCGGAAGCTCTTGCGCTCCCGCCGCCGCGGGCGCGGCGAGCAGGGCGGGCAGCAGGCGGCGGGAAACGGGCATCGGCTTCCTTCGGGCGGCGTTGGGCCCCATGCTGCACCGGAAGCGCCCGTTGATCCACCGCAATTGCCGCGGTGCAGCATGGATGCCACCATCGGGGCACGGAACCGGATCGTCGCGATGAACCAGACCACCCGCATCACGCCCGTCGCCGCCGGGGCGGGCCTCGCCGCCCTGGAAGCCCGCGTGGCGGCCGACCTCGAGGCGCTGATGCTGCCGCCCAGGCCCTGGGTGCCGCCCATGCACCGCGAGGGGCAGCGCGTGCTGGACGTGGCGGTGGTGGGCGCGGGCATGAACGGCATCGCCGCCACCGGCGCCCTGCTGCTGAAGGGCATCGGCGAGGTGCTGATGCTGGACGAGAACCCGCCCGGCCAGGAAGGCCCCTGGGTGACCTGGGCGCGGATGGACACGCTGCGCTCCCCCAAGACCTTGCCCGGGGTGTGCTTCGGCATCCCCTCGCTGACCTTCCGCGCCTATTTCACCGCCCTGCATGGCGAGGCGGGGTGGGAGGCGCTGTACAAGATCCCCAATGCCGTGTGGCAGGACTACCTGTCCTGGGTGATGCGCGCCCTGGCCATGCCGGTGCGCCACGACGCCAGGGTGGCGCGGCTGGAACCGGCGGAGGGGCTGCTGCGGCTGGTGCTGGCCGATGGCGCGGCGCTGCTGGCGCGGCGCGTGGTGTGGGCCACCGGGCGCGCGGGTGCCGGCGGACTGGCCTGGCCGGAGGCGCTGGTGGACCGCGCGGCGCTCGGCCCCCTCGTCTCCCACGCCTCGGCGCCGGTGGATTTCGACGCGCTGCGCGGCAGGCGGCTGGC
>JBEQBS010000274.1:0-4512 GCA_041639675.1 Rubritepida sp.
CTGGGCCGGCCGGTGGTGGTGGAGAACCGCCCCGGCGCCGGCGGCACCACCGGCACCGCCGCCGCCGCGCAGGCGAATGACGGGCACACGCTGCTGATGGTCTCCATGGCGCATGCGGTGAACCCGGCGCTCTACCCGCGCCTGCCCTTCGACAGCGAGGCCGACTTCGTCTCGGTCGGCCCCGTCGCGGTGGTGCCCAACATCCTGGTGGTGCCGGCCGACCGGCCCTGGCGCGACGTCGCCGCGCTGGCGGCGGCCGCGCGCCGCCAGCCGGGCGTGCTGACCTACGGCTCGGCCGGCAGCGGCACCTCCATCCACCTGGCCGGCGCGCTGTTCACCGCCCTGGCGGGGGTGGAGATGACGCATGTGCCCTATCGCGGCTCCGGCCCCGCGGTGGCGGACCTGCTGGCCGGGCGGCTGGACGCGATGTTCGACAGCGTGACCTCCGCCGGGCCGCACATCGCCGCCGGGCGGCTGCGCGCGCTGGCCGTGACCACCAGCCGCCGCAGCCGCGCCTGGCCGGACCTGCCGACGATGGCAGAGGCCGGGGTGGCGGGCTACGCCGTGGACCCCTGGTTCGCCATGCTGGCGCCGCGCAGCCTGCCGGAGGCGGCGCGCGCCCCCTTGCAGTCCCTGCTGGCGCGCCTGCTGCGGGAGGAGGAGCTGGTGCGCCGCCTGGCCGCCATCGGCGCCGAGCCGATGGAGGGCGGCGCCGCCGCGCTGGACGCGCTGCGGCGGGAGGAGACGGCGAAGTGGGGCGGCATCGCCCGGCGATTCGACATCCGCGCGGAGTGACGGGCGGGCCGCGCCGCCTGCGCGCCGTGGCGCGCCCTATCCCAGCCGCGCCGCCACCGCGCGGAAGCGCGTCAGCGCCGTTTCCAACTCCTCGGCGATGCTGGCCGCGATCTCCGCCGGCGGGGGCAGGGTGGCGGGGTCGGTCGCGCCCTCCTCGCGCAGCCAGGACAGGTTGAGGTCCAGCTTCTCGCGCGCCGCCAGCTCGGCATAGGGGAAGCGGCGGAAGCGCTCGCCCTCCTGCCGTGCCGCGCGGGCGGAGAGCGCGGCCACCTGCACGAACTCCGCCATGTCGGCGTCGCGCAGCGGGCGCTCCTTCAGGGTGAAGCGCCTGTTGGTGCGCAGGTCATAGACCCACAGCGCCTCCGTCCAGGGTTCCTTGCGGCGCGGGCGGGCGTCGAGGAACAGGACGTTCGCCTTCACGCCCTGGCGGTAGAAGATGCCGGTGGGCAGGCGCAGCATGGTGTGGAGGTCGAACTCCTCCAGCAGGCGGCGGCGGATGCGCTCGCCCGCGCCGCCCTCGAACAGCACGTTGTCGGGCAGCACCACCGCCGCGGTGCCGCCGGGCGCCAGCACCGTCACGATGTGCTGCAGGAAGTTGAGCTGCTTGTTGCCGGTGGTGACGGCGAAGTCGGGGCGCTGGTAGTCCTCGCGCTCGCTCTCCGCCTCGCCATCGCCGGTGAAGACCTGGATGGACTGGCGCCGGCCGAAGGGCGGGTTGGTCAGGATCACGTCCCACCGCCGGCCGGGGTCGGCCAGCAGGGCGTCGGCGCGGTGGATGGGCGTGGCATCCGCCCGCCCCAGCCCGTGCAGGTAGAGGTTCATCGCCGCCAGCCGCGCGACGCCGGCGACGATGTCGTAGCCGGTGAAGCCGTCCTCGCGCATGCGGCGCGCCGTTTCGCGGTCCTTCGCCTCGGGCTGGCGGCGCATGTGATCGTAGGCGGCCAGCAGGAAGCCGCCGGTGCCGCAGGCGGGGTCGCACACAAGCTGGCCGGGCCGGGGGTCCAGCACCTGCACGCAGGCCTCGATCACCGGGCGGGGGGTGAAGTATTGCCCGGCGCCGGACTTCACGTCGCTGGCGGTGCGTTCCAGCAGACCCTCGTAGATGGCGCCCTTCACGTCCATGCCCTGGCGGCTCCAGTCCTCGGCGCCGATCAGGCGCACCAGGCGGTGCAGGTGGGCGGGTTCCTCCACCGCGTTGCGGGCGCGGGCGAAGATGGTGCCGACCAGGCCGCCCTGGCCGGCCAGCGCCTCCAGCACGCGGGCGTAGTGCTGCGCGAGCTCGCGGCCCGAAAGCGCGGCGAGGCGCGCCCAGCGGCAATCCTCGGGCAGCAGGGAGGGCAGGCCGTCCTCCTCGCGCTCGGCATCCAGCTTGAGGAAGAGGAGGTAGGTCACCTGCTCCACGTATTCGCCGGAGCCGACGCCGGCATTGTTCATCACATGGGCGAGGTTCCAGACCTTCTGGGTGAGCTGGCTTTCGGTCTCGCTCATGCGGGGTTCTTCTCGATCGTGGCGGCGCGGCGGCGCGGGGGTGCGGCGGCGCGCAGGCGGGCCAGCAGGGCGGAGGCCGGTTCCTCGGCCGCGTCCTGCGGGGCGAGGCGGCCGGTGAAGGCGGCGTGGAGGATGGATTGACGCAGGCTGGCGGCCACGTCCTCGGCGGGCAGGGCGGCGTCGTCGGGGCGCGCATCCTCCCATCGCTCGATGATCGCCGCCATCTCGGCCAGCGGCGGCACGGGCACCGGGCAGGCGCGGATGATGCTGCCGGCGATGCCCTTCTGCCCCGCCGTGGTGCGGATGTTGCGCGCGATGAAGGCGCGGCTCGGCCCCGCATTGAGCGCGAGTTCCAGGAAGGCGGCGAGGCCGGGCAGCCCGGCCGGCGGGCGGGCGCACATCACCTTGTCGGGGTAGAGCGTCGGTTCGTCGAAGGCGACGCGGCCGCAGACGCCCACAAAATGCTCCGAACCCGAATAGCGGGTGAACAGCAGGTCGTCGCGTTGCGTCGTCGCGCCGTGCAGCGCCTCGCCCGGCAGGGGGCGGTAGAAGCGCCGCGCCGCGCGGTTCACCGCCATCGGGCGCACGGCGGAGATGCGCAGGATCTCACGGTCGCCATCCTCGCCATCCGGCGCGCGCGACAGGCCGTTGCCGCGGAACTGGGTGAGCTGGTCCACCGAGGCCCAGCGCCAGCCGGCGGGGAGCGCGGGGAGGTCCGTGAGGTCGGGCGGCAGGATGCGGCGGCGCGGTACGCCCTCCATGGCCGCCAGCGCGGCGCCGATGCTGGTCAGCAGGTCGTCGGCCGTCCCGTTGCCGCGGCTCGCCGCGCGCCAGTCGGCGGTGAGGGCGCCGGTGCAGGCGGCGTGCAGCAGGCTGGCGCGGAACTGCGCCAGGCTGGCGCGGGCGCGGGTGAGGGCGGCTTCGGCGGACTCCACCTCGTCGAAAAGCGCGTTCACGGCTTCTACAATGCGCGACTGCTCGGCCCGAGGCGGCAACGCGAAGGCGAATTGCGCAAGGTCAGTCCACTGAACCCTGGGCCGGTCACCCGATGATGCTTGGTGAGCAAATGCCACGAACTCGCTGCTGTGCAGCAAGAGGGCCAGGAAGTCAGAATCCAGGTGAGGCACACTGCGGAAGACAAGGAACTCGGCTGAAGCGAGGCCGTCGCGGTCTGCTCGCCACACCTTGTTCAAGTAGGGACGCATCCGCGCATAAAGCACGTCGCCACTTTTGAACGGCGATGCAGCGCTTCGCATGTCGTCAGCACGCCCGAAGCCCCATGGACGCAGGGTGTGCGGTGCGATGTGCTCAAGGCCGATGAAGGGCACGCCATCGAGTGCAGTCGTCGAGACGCGGGCACGCGGTGGCTCGCACACCTCCCCCAGCCGCGCCCAGACCCAGCCCGGCGGCAGCGCCGGCGCCTCCGCGCTCTCCGTCACGCCACCAGCGCCGCGGTCAGCTCGTCCAGCAGCGCGGGCAGGCGGTCGGCGCCGAACAGGGCGCGGGCGGCGCGCGCCCCGCCCCGGTGGGCGTATTGCTCGCGCAGCACCGCCTCATCCACCTCCACGTTGCTCGCCACCTCGTCGCGCATCAGCCGCAGCCACTCCATCTGGGCCTCCGAATAATCCCGGCCCGCCTTCTTCTCCCGCCCCAGCCACAGCTCGAAGTTGCGGTTCACCGTTGGCGCGAAGGGCCCCAGCACCGCGCTGCGCCCCAGGCCGAAGCGCACCAGCCCCACAAGGTCCGTCATCAGCCCCGCGGGGTCGCGCACCTGGCCGGCATGCAGGCGGCGGTAGCACGCCCACACCGCCCTGTCGTCCAGCTCCCAGGGCGGGCGGGCCATGGCGGCGCGCAGCTCCTCCAGCATGGCGTAGGTCAGGCGGCGATGCGCATGCGGGCGGCCATACAGGATGGCCAGCGCCGCCAGCCGGTCCGCCTCCTCCCGGCAGAAGCGGCCGAAGCGCTCCGTCACCTCCTTCGCGCGCGTCAGGTCGAAGCCGGCGGAGAGCACGCGGTCGGCCGTCAGCTCGTCCACCACGATCTCGGCGCGCTTCGCATCCTCCAGCAGCCGTCGCCGCCATTCGGGCGCGGCCTGGATGGGGCGCAGCGCCCTGTCGCGCAGCGCGGCCGCCGCGGCGTCCAGCGCGGCCTCGTCCTCCAACGCGGCGCCGGCTTCGCGGGCGGCGGCCTCCACCCGCACGGGGTCGGTGGCGTCAGATCGGAAGAGCG
>JBEQBS010000275.1:0-4501 GCA_041639675.1 Rubritepida sp.
CGGGCCTGCGCATCGCCTGCGCGGGGCGCGAGGCGGTGGCGGCGGCCGACGAATCCCTGGCCCTGGACCTCGCGGCACCGGGCGACGTGGCGGCGCTGCTGCGCGCCGCGCGGCCCGATGCCGTGCTGCACCTGGCGGCGCAGAGCGACGTCGCCGCCTCCTTCCGCGACCCCGGCGGCAGCTGGGCCGTGAACCTGCTGGGCACGCTGGCGCTGGCGGAGGCGGTGCGCACCGCGGCGCCGGAGGCGACCTTCGTCTTCGCGGGCTCGGCCGAGAGCTACGGCCTGTCGTTCCAGGCAGGGGCGGCGCTGGACGAGGACGCGCCCCTGCGCCCCGCCAACCCCTATGCGGCCTCCAAGGCCGCGGCCGACCTGGCGCTGGGCGAGATGGCGCTGCGCGGGCTGCGCGCGGTGCGCCTGCGCCCCTTCACCCATGCCGGGGCGGGGCAGGCGCCGCGCTTCGCCGTACCCGCCTTCGCCCGGCAGGTGGCGCGGATCGAGGCCGGGCTGGATGCGCCCGTGCTGCGCACCGGCGCGCTGGACCGCTGGCGCGACTTCTCCGACGTGGCGGATGTCTGCGCGGCCTATTGCGCGGTGCTGGAGCGGCGGGACGCGCTGGCGCCGGGCGTGGCGCTGAACCTCTGCACCGGGGTGGGGCGCCGCATCGGCGACGTGCTGGCGGCGCTGCTGGCCCTGGCCGGCATCGCGCCCCGGCTGGAGGCCGACCCCGGCCTGCTGCGCCCGACCGACATGCTGCGGGTGCAGGGCGACCCGGCGCGCGCGGCGGCGCTGCTGGGCTGGCGGGCGTGCACGCCCTGGGAGGACACGCTGGCGCGCGTGCTGGAGGACTGGCGCGCGCGGGTGCGGGCGGGGGAGTAGGGCTGCCCGCCCATCATCCGGCGGGCTGCGCGCCCGTCATCCGGCGGGCTGCGCCACTGTCATTCGGCGGGCTGCGCCCCGCGGGGCGGCGGCGGCGCGGCCTCCGGCGCGCGGGCCCAGAGCTCCGGCGCCAGCTCCTCCCTGCGGTTGGGGAAGAGCAGCGCGCAGCACAGCGTCACGCCGGCCACCGCCGCCAGCACGATCATCGCCAGCGCCATGGAGCCCGTGGCGTCGTGCAGCGCGCCCACCAGCGGCGAGGCCAGCGCCGCGCCCATGAAGCCCACGGTGAAGCGCAGCGAATACAGCTTGGCGCGCAGGGCGGGCGCGACGTAGCGCGCCGTCATCGTCTCGTTCACCGTCACCTGGCCGAAGATGCAGGCGGCGACGATGGCCGAGAGCGGCAGCACCGCCCAGCCATCGAGGAAGGACAGCGCCAGCAGCGCAGGCACCAGCACGCAGGCCAGCGGCATGAACACGGATTTCAGCGTGTGGCGGTCAATCAGCCGCCCCACCGTGTATTGCGTCAGCCCGCCGCAGACCGTGGCCAGGAAGGCCAGCGCGCCCACCACCGGCAGCAGCTCCGGGCTGCCGGCCAGGCGCTCCTGCATCAGCTTGGGCAGCAGCAGGGTGAAGGCGTTGAACACCAGCCCCGAGACGGCGGCGATGCACATCAGCACCAGCACGGCGCGGCGCACCACGGCGCGCGGGATCTCGGGGAAGGGGCGGGCGCCGCCCCCGGCCTTCACGGCGTCGAACTCCGGCTCGCGCGCATAGAGCAGGCCGATGAGCATGAAGAGGACCCCCGGCGCGATGAAGGCCCAGCGCCAGCCCAGCGTGGCGGCCAGCAGCGCCGTCACCACCGGCGCCGAGGCGACGCCCAGGTTGCCGAAGACGCCGTTGATGCCCATGGCCCGGCCCACCCGCGCGCCCCCGGCCTCGGCGATGATGGCGGTGCCGATGGGGTGGTAGATGGCGGCAAACGCCCCGAAGCCCGCCAGCGCGAGGGCGAGGCTGACCGGCCCCTGCGCCAGCCCGGCCAGCGCCATCGAGCCGCCGGCGCCGAGGAAGAAGGCCACGATCAGCGCCTTGCGGCCGAAGCGCGCGGCCAGGTGCCCCATCGGCAGCGCGCCCAGGCCATAGACCACGAACATCGCCGTCCCCAGCGCCAGGATCGGCCCGTATTCGCCGCCGAAGGCCGTGGGCGCCTGCTGCGTCATTGCCAGCACGGCGGTGGCCAGCACCAGCAGCCCGTAATGGGTGTAGAGGTGCGCGGCGTTGATGAAGCAGATCTGCCGGGTGGTCGCGTTCATCCTTGCATCCTGGCATGTCCATCCGGCATCGTCCTGCCGCATCATGTCGCCGGACGGCCAGAAACACGGGGACAATCCCCGCACCATCGCCCATGAGCGGGTGGACCGACCGCTGGCCGGCTTCGCGCGCGACTACGCGCCGGGCGACGACACCGGCTGGCACAGCCACGCGCGCGCGCAGCTCCTCTACGCCACCCAGGGCATCATGCGGGTGGCGACGCTGCGGGCCGCCTTCGTCATCCCGCCCGACCGCGCCCTGTGGCTGCCAGCCGGCGAGCGCCACGACGTGCACCAGGAGGGCGTGGTGCGGATGCGCGCCCTGTTCCTGCGCGCGGATGCCGCCCTGCCCGATGCCGCGCCGCTCGTGCTGGGCGTCGGCCCGCTGCTGCACGCCCTGATCCTCGCCGCCTGCGACGAGCCGCTGGAATGGGACGAGCGCGGGCGCGGCGGCCACCTGGCGGCGCTGATCCTGGATGAGCTGGCGCGCGCCCCGCGCCTGCCCTTCGCCGTGCCCGCCCCGCGCGACCCCCGCCTGCGCCGGCTGGCCGAGGCGCTGGCGCGGGAGCCCGCCCGCGCGCTGACGCTGGAGGGCTGGGCGGCGGAATGCGGTGCCTCGGCCCGCACGCTGGCGCGGCTGTTCCAGGCGGAGACGGGGATGGGCTTCGCCCGCTGGCGCCAGGCGCTGCGCCTGGCCGAGGCGGCAGCGCTGCTGGCCCAGGGCGCCACCCCGGCCCAGGCGGCGGCGCGGGTGGGCTATGCCTCCGCGCCGGCCTTCGGGGCGGCGTATCGCGCCGCCTTCGGCGTCACGCCGAAAGGGCGCTGATGGGCTCCAGCAGGCCCAGCCGCCACAGCCTTTCCGCCAGGGCGGCGTCCTGCGGCACCGCGCCTTCCGCCAGCCGCGCAACCTCCTGCGTCTCGGCCTCCGTCAGCGGCAGCGAGCCGCCGGTCCAGTGCAGCGCCGCCGCGCCGTCGGGGGCCTGCACCAGGTGGTGGTGCATGCCCTCCGCCAGGGCCAGCGGCCCGGCCGGCAGGGGCGCGAAGAGGCCGCGCGCCGGCAGGGGCTGGCGGTCGCGGGCCAGGGTTTCCAGCAGCAGGTTCGCCAGCCGCTCCGCCTGGGCCGGGCCGGCGAGGCGCGCCAGCGCCGCCGCCAGGGCGGGCGCGAAGTCGGCCTCGCCGATGCGCCAGGTGGGCACGGATTCCCGCAGGGCGGCGTCATCCGCCTCGGCGGCGTCCAGCAGCAGGCGCAGCCCCTGCGCCCAGGAGGCCTCCAGCAGCCCCACCGTGACATGCAGCGAATGCCCGCCCTCGCCGGTGGTGGCGGCGTCGTGCATCACCCCGCGCGGGATGTAGAGCGCATCGCCGGGCGCCAGGGTCAGCACATGCGGCTCGCCCAGCGGCTCCATGCTGCCGGGCCAGGGGGTGCAGCGGGTGGGGCGCGCCACGCGCTCGCCATCCCACACGCGCCAGCGCTTGCGCCCCTCGACCTGGAGCACCAGCACGTCATGGGTGTCGTAATGGGTGCGGAAGCCCTGGGCGGCCGGCGGCGTCAGGTAGATGTTGGCCTGCACCGGGTGCAGGAACAGCTTCTCCAGCCCCCGGCAGAAATCGGCCAGGGGCGGGTGCGTCTCGTGGAACTGCGAGACGACGAGGGACGCGCCGGCGTCGAAGCGGCCCAGCAGGCGGGGCAGGTCCACCCGGCCATCGGGCAGGGCGTATTCATGCTCCGGCACGCCGGCGCTGCCTTCCCGCGCCTCGTCCGCCATGCTCACGCGCGGGCTGCGGGCGCCGTCCGTGCGCAGGTGGGCGTCCAGCACGGCGGTGGACAGCAGGTGGGCGAAACGCCCGGGGTCGTTGGCCGGGACGTGGCGCCAGTCCCGCCCCTCGCGCAGGGCGAAGGCCTCCTCCACCGACAGGCCGGGGAAGGCGGTGGCGAAGGCGGCTTCCGCGAGGCTCACCAGCGCCGCCCGCGGCCGGGGGCGTCATGCGGGTCGCTGTCCGAACGCCCGGATGCGCGGAAGCCGCCGCGGCCATTGCCCGGGCCGTCGCTGGGGTCGTTGTCGGTGATGCCGGTGCCGCGCCGGAAGCCGCCGCCGCGCCCGTTGCCCGGGCCGTCGCTCGGGTCGCGGTCCGTCAGCCCGGTGCCGCGATAGCCGCCGCGGCCATTGCCGGGGCCATCGCTGGGGTCGCGGTCGGTGATGCCGGTGCCGGTGCGGGGCGCATTGGGTCCGCGGCCTTGCCCGGCCGGGTCGCTGGGATCGGTGTCGGTAACCTGGGCGCGGGCGCGAGGCGCGACCAGCGCGAGCGCGCTGCCGA
>JBEQBS010000276.1:0-4493 GCA_041639675.1 Rubritepida sp.
GCTCTTCCGATCTCGGGCCGGCGGCGGCGGCCAGCAGCGCGAGGCCGCCGGCGAGGAGGGTTCGGATGCGCATGGCTGTTCTCCCATTGGGTCGCGCCAGCCTAGCGCGGGGCGTGACCTTGCCGGATGGTCAGGCCGTCCCTGCCCTTGGCGGCGTGTCCCGTCAGCCCAGCAGCAGCTGCGCGCAGGCATCCAGGATCGCGGCCTCGTCCACCGCGTATTCGCGGTAGAGGTCCGGCAGGTCGCCCGCCTGGCCGAAGCGGTCCACCCCCAGCGCCGCCACGCGCTGGCCGCGCACCGCGCCCAGCCAGTCCAGCGCGGCCGGGTGGCCATCCAGCAGCGTCACGATGCCCGCGCCCGGCGCCAGGGGCGCCAGCAGCGATTCGACATGCGAGGGCGCGGCGCCGGGGCCGGAGCGGGCGCGGCGCCGGCTGTCCAGCCAACCCTGGTGCAGCCGGTCGGCGCTCGTCACCGCCAGCAGCCCGGCGCCCGGCTCCTCCTCGCGCAACTGCGCGAAGGCGGCCATGGCCTCGGGCGCGAGCGGGCCTTGATAGGCGATGGCGATGCGCGCGCCCGGCGCCGGCGGCACCGCCCAGTAGCCGCCGGCGATCACCGAAGCGGCGTCCAGCGCGCGCTCCGGCTGCTCCAGCGCGCGGGTGGAGAGGCGCAGCCAGACCGAGCAGCCATCGGGCGCCTGCATGTGGGCGAAGGCGTGGCGCATGAGGATGGCCAGCTCGTCCGCGAAGGCGGGCTCGTAGGCGTGCAGCCGGTCCTGCGCCATGCCGATGAGCGGCGTGTTGACCGACTGGTGCTGCCCGCCCTCCGGCCCCAGCGTGATGCCCGATGGCGTGGAGACCAGCAGGAAGCGCGCATCCATGTAACAGCCATAGATCAGCGCGTCCAAGCCGCGGTTCACGAAGGGGTCGTACACCGTGCCGATGGGCAGCAGCCGCGCGCCGTAGAGGCTGTGCGCGAGGCCGCAGGCGGCCAGCACCAGGAACAGGTTCTGCTCGGCGATGCCCAGCTCGATGTGCTGGCCTTCCGGCGACATCCCCCAGCGCTGGGCCGAGGCCAGCTTGCTGTCGCGGAACACGTCGTTCTTCCTGTGGCGGTCGAAGATGCCGCGCCGGTTCACCCAGGGGCCGAGATTGGTGGAGACGGTCACGTCCGGGCTGGTGGTGACGATGCGCGACGCCATCTCCGCGAACTCCCCCTCCCCGCGGCCGATGCCGGCCAGGATCTCGCCGAAGGCGGCCTGGGTGGAAAGGCGGCGCGCGGCCGGCACCGGGAAGGCGGCGGGCACGTGCAGCGCGGGGGCTTCCAGGCGGCGCCCGGCGGGCGTCAGGGGCGTGGCGAAGGGCGCGGCATCCACCAGGCGGCGCAGCTCCTCGGCCGGGAAGGGCAGGCCCTCGAAGGGGTCCCATTCATGGCCGGGGCGGATCTTCATCTCGGCCCGGAAGCCCTCCATCTGCTCCCTCGTCATCAGGCCGGCGTGGTTGTCCTTGTGGCCGGCGAAGGGCAGCCCCATGCCCTTGATGGTGTAGGCGATGAAGCAGGTGGGCTGGTCGCCCGCCGCATCCTGGGCACGGAAGGCCTCCAGCAGCGTCTCCACGTCATGGCCGCCCAGGTTGGTCATCAGGCCGGCCAGCTCCTCGTCCGAGAGCGGGTCCATGATCGCGCGCACGCCCTCGTCGCGGCCCAGCTCGGCCAGCAGCGCGGCGCGCCAGGCGGCCCCGCCCTGGAAGGTCAGCGCGGCGTAGAGGCTGTTGGGGCAGTCATCAATCCAGCGGCGCAGCGCCTCGCCGCCCGGGCGCTGGAAGGCGGCCTCCAGCTTCCGGCCGTATTTCAGCGTCACCACGTTCCAGCCCATGTCGCGGAACAGCCCCTCGATGCGGCCGAAGAGGCGGTCCTGCACCACGCTGTCCAGGCTCTGGCGGTTGTAGTCCACCACCCACCAGACGTCGCGGATGTCGTGCTTCCAGCCTTCCAGCAACGCCTCGTAGATGTTGCCCTCGTCCAGCTCCGCATCGCCGACGATGGCGACGTGCCGGCCGCGGGGCAGGCCCGGCGGCGCCAGCTCCTTCAGCCGCACGTAGTCCTGCACCAGCGCGCCGAAGGAGGCGAGCGCCACGCCCAGCCCCACGGAGCCGGTGGAGAAATCCACCTCCGCGCCGTCCTTCACGCGGGAGGGATAGGGCTGGATGCCGCCGAATTGCCGCAGCGTCTCCATCCGCGCGGGGTCCTGCCGGCCCAGCAACAGGTTGATGGCATGGAAGACCGGGCCGGCATGCGGCTTCACCGCCACGCGGTCGGCCGGCTTCAGCACCTCCATGAACAGCGCCGTCATGATGGAGACGCAGGAGGCGCAGGAGGCCTGGTGCCCGCCGACCTTCAGCCCATCGCGGCTGGGCCGGACATGGTTGGCGTGGTGGATCATCCAGGCCGAGAGCCAGAGCAGCTTGCGCTCGATGGCGTGCAGCAGCGCGACGCGGCGGGCGTCGTCGCTGTCGCGGATGGCGGGGGTGGGCTGGTTCATGGGCGGTTCCTCGGCGCCCATGAGCCTAGCCCGGTTCTACGCCTTCACAAGCTTGCGCAGCGCCGGCGCCATCGCGCGCTTCCCCTCCCCCGCATAGGCCTCGTGGTTGTCCTCGATCGCCTCGGGGTCGTAGAGGTAGTTCACCATCAGCCCGGCGCTTTCCCGCCGTCCCTTCGGGCTGGTGTCGGCGCGCCAGTTGATGCGCTCGATGCGCGCGCCGTTGCTCAGGTGGAAATGCGCCACCGGGTCGGCGGCGCGCCGGGGGTTGCGCGCCTTCTCCAGCGCCAGGTAGCGCAGGCACAGCCGGCACAGCACGGGCTCCAGCGCCTTCAGGGTGGCCGCGTCCCACTCCTGCCGGGCCAGCAGCATCTGCAGGGCCGCGAGGCCGCCGGTGCCCGCGCCGGCGCCCGCCGCGGCGCGCAGGGCATCGGCCTCCTCGGCGCCCAGCAGCGCGTCCTCCTGCTTCTCCAGCCAGCGCATGAAGCCGGGGATGGGCGACAGGGTGGCGAACTGCTTGAGGCCGCGGAACTCCTGCCCCAGCACCTCCACCACCCGCTTGATGAGGAAGTTGCCGAAGGCGATGCCGTCCAGCCCGCGCTGGCAGTTGTTGATGGAGTAGAAGATGGCGGTGTCGGCCTTCGTGGGGTCCATCACCTCCGCCTTGGGGTCCAGCAGGGCCTGCACGCTGCCGGCCAGGCCCTTCACCAGCGCGATCTCCACGAAGATCAGCGGCTCGGCCGGCATGCGCGGGTGGAAGAAGGCGTAGCAGCGGCGATCGCTGTCCAGCCGGTTCTTCAGGTCCTCCCAGCTCTCGATGCGGTGCACCGCCTCGTAGCGGATCAGCTTCTCCAGCAGCGCCGCCGGGCTGTTCCAGTCAATGCGCCGCAGCTCCAGGAAGCCCACGTCGAACCAGGAGAGGAGCAGCGTCTTGAGGTCGGCCTCCAGCGCCTGGAGCAGCGGGTCGCCCTCCATCAGCCCCAGCAGGTCCTCGCGCAGGTCCACCAGCAGCTTCACCCCGTCGGGGATGGCGGTGAATTGCGTCAGCAGCCTCACCCGCGGCGATTCCAGCGCCCGGCGCAGCGTCACCTTCGCCGCGGCCTTGGCCGCAGGGTCGGCGGCGGAGGACCAGGCGGCGATGGCCTTCTCCACCTGGCCGGGGTCGGCGTCGAAGCCGGCCAGGGTGCGCAGGAAGGACAGGCGCTCGGCCTCCGGCAGGGCGCGGTAGGCGGCGGCGAGCTGCGCGGCGCGGGCGCGGGCCGAGACCTCGCCGCCGCGGGCGGACAGGCAGGCGGCCATCTGCTCGGCCACCGGCAGCGCCTCCTCCTTGCGGACCACGTATTCGGCCATGCCCTGCCACAGCCCGGTGACGCGCTTGAGCGCGCGGTCCACCAGGGTTTCGGAGGGGATGAGCGCGGCGTCGGACATGCAGGGTCTCCCGGTGTTGCCGGCATAATGCCGAAACATCGGGAAATGATGCGTGAAAAACGCGCGTCACAACAGGCCCGGCAGGTCCTCCGCCAGCAGCCGCGGCCCGGCGGCGCGCGCGGCGCGGCCGTGCCACTCGGCCGCCGCGCAGGCGGCGTCGAAGGCCGGCATGCCCTGGGCGAGCAGGGCCGCCACCATGCCGGCCAGCACGTCGCCCGTCCCGCCCGTGGCGAGGGATGGCGGCGCGCCCTCGTTGATCGCCACCCGGCCATCGGTGCCGGCGATGACCGTGTCGCTGCCCTTCAGCAGCACGGCCGCGCCGGTCAGCGCCGCCGCGCGCCGGGCTGCGGCGAGGCGATCCTCGCCGATGGGGCCGAACAGGCGCGTGAACTCCCCGGCATGGGGCGTCAGGACCGCGGCGCCCCGCAGCCCCTCCGCCGCGCCCGCGAAGGCGGAGAGCGCGCCGGCATCGGCCACCACCTGCCGGCCGGCGGCCAGCAGGGCGCGCACGGCGCCGCGCGTGGTGGCGTCG
>JBEQBS010000277.1:0-4460 GCA_041639675.1 Rubritepida sp.
CATGCGCGGTTCCTCCGCGGCCGCTTGTAGCGCGCCCCGGCCGGCGCCCTGGCATGAGCATCCCTCATGCCACGCTTCCCGCCGGGCCGTTGCGCCGGCCGCCCGCGGCGGCGATGCTGGGGCAAAACCGCCGGAGGAACCCCACCATGCTGCGCCGCGCCCTGCTCGCCGCCCCCGCCCTGCTCGCCGCCCCGCGCGCCCGCGCCCAGGGGGGGCAACCTGGCGCCTGGCCCGAGCGGCCGGTGCGCATCATCGTCGCCTTCACCGCCGGCGGCACCACGGACATCATCGCCCGCATCCTCGGCGCGCAGCTCTCGCAGATCTGGGGCCAGCCGGTGGTGGTGGAGAACCGGCCCGGCGCCGGCGGCAACATCGGCACCGAGTTCGTCGTGCGCTCGCCGCCCGACGGGCACACGCTGCTGGTCGGCTCCAACGGGCCGCTGGCGGTGAACATGTCGCTCTACCGCACCATGCCCTACGACACCCGGCGGGACCTGGCGCCCATCTCCCTGCTCGCCGATGTCTCGAACATCCTGGTGGTGGCGCCGAACGCGCCGGACCGCTCGGTGGCCGACATCGTGGCGCGGGCGAAGGCGCGGCCGGGCACGCTGTCCTACGGCTCCACCGGGGTGGGCACGGCCGCCCACCTGGCCGGCGCCCTGCTGGACCAGATGGCGGGGATCGAGACGCTGCACGTCCCCTATCGCGGCGCGGTGGCGATCAACGACCTGCTGAGCCGGCGGCTGGACTTCATGTTCGCCACCGCGCCCTCGGTGGTGGAGCAGATCCGCAACGGGCAGCTGCGCGCGCTGGCCGTCTCCTCGCGCCGCCGCTCGCGCAACTTCCCCGAGCTGCCGACCATGCAGGAGCTGGGCTTCGCCAATTTCGACGCCTCCTCCTGGTTCGGCATGGCCGCGCCCGCCCGCACCCCGCCGGAGGTGGTGGGCAAGATCGCCACCGACGCCATCGCCGTGCTGCGCCGGCCGGAGATCGAGCGCCAGCTGCTCGATGCCGGGGCGGATGCCATCGGCAACACGCCCGCCGAGTTCACCGCCTTCATCGCCAGCGAGATCACCCGCTGGGCGGAGATCGTGCGCAAGGCCGGCGCGACGGTGGAGTGAGCGCCCGCCGGGTTCAGGCCGCCGCGCGCAGCCTGGCCCGGCGCATCACCTCCAGCCGGCGCACGCCGATCACCTGGGCCAGGTTGCCCTCCACCAAATGCAGCTCCCCGGCCGGCATGGCGTGCATGCCGAGTTCCACCAGCAGCGTGTCGCCCTCGCGCCGGCACTTCACCTGGTCGGGCACCAGGTCTCGCCTGGCGAAGGGCTGGAGCAGGCGCGGGAGGGTACCGGGCTCGGCCTCGGCATGCAGGGAGAAGAGAACGGAGACGGTGTCGGTCATCGGGGATGCGTCCTGGCGGTGCGATGCTGCGAAATGGAAAAACCCGGACGGCGCGGATGCGCCGAAGGCTCGGCGCGGGTCAGCCGGCCGGGCGGGTAATTCGCATCATGGAGCGCAGGGACTGCATGGCGCTCAGCGTAGCAGCACCGGCAGCAGCGAGTCCAGCCGCACGCGGCCCTCATCCGTGGCGCGCAGGCGCGGGCCCTGCCATTCCATCCAACCTTCCTCCAGCAAGGCCGCCAGCATCGCCGGGTCCACCGCCTCCGCGAAGGGCAGCGCGGCGCGGGCCTCCACCCGCGCGGGGTCCACGCCCTCGGCCAGGCGCAGGCCCATCAGCAGCGCCTCCCGCGCGCGGTCGCGGGGGGTCAGCGCCTCCTCCTCCACCGCCGCGTGGCCGTCGCGCTCCACGCGCGCGGCCCATTCCTCGGGCGCGCGGTGGCGGCGGGTGGCGAGCATCCGGCCCTCCAGCAGCAGCCGCTGATGCGCCCCGGCGCCAATGCCGAGGTAGTCGCCATAGCGCCAATAGGCGAGGTTGTGCCGGCTCTCGGCACCGGGCTTCGCGTAGTTGCTGACCTCGTAGGGGCGCAGGCCGAAGCGGGCGGCTTCCTCGGCGGTGGCCTCGTACATGCGGGCGGCGGCGTCGTCGTCGGGCAGGGCGAAGGCGCCGCGGGCGTGCTCGGTGGCGAAGCGCGTGCCGGGCTCGACCGTGAGCTGGTAGAGGCTGAGATGGTCCGCCGCCAGGACCAGGGCCTGGCGCAGCTCGGCGCGCCAGGCGGCCTCCGCCTGGCCGGGGCGGGCGTAGATGAGGTCGAAGGAGAGGCGCGGGAAGGTGGCGCGGGCATGCTCCAGCGCGACGATCGCCTCCTGCGCATCATGCCTGCGGCCGAGGAAGCGCAGCGCGTCCTCGTCCAGCGACTGCACGCCCAGGCTCAGGCGGTTGACGCCCGCCTCGCGGAAGGCGCGCAGCTTCGCGGCCTCGACGCTGGTGGGGTTGGCTTCCAGCGTCACCTCGCAATCCGGCGCCACCGTGAAGTGGCGCGCCGCATCCTCCAGCAGCAGGGCCACCGTCTCCGGCTGCATCAGCGAGGGCGTGCCGCCGCCGAAGAAGACGCTGGCGAGTTCGCGTGGGCCGACCCGCGCCGCCTCGTGCGCCAGCTCGCGGCGCAGGGCGGCGCGGAAGCGGGCGTGGTCCACGCCGCCCTCGCGCACATGCGAGTTGAAATCGCAATAGGGGCACTTGGCGGCGCAGAAGGGCCAGTGGATGTAGAGGGCGAGGGGTTCGGTCACGCCCCCCGTGTCGCGCCGATCAGCCGCCGCCGCAACAGGCGCGACAGCCGGTCCATCACCGCCACCGTCAGCACCATCAGGAGGATGATGAAAGCCACCTCGTCCCATTGGCGGATGCGGATGCGCTCGGCGATCTGCAGGCCGATGCCGCCGGCGCCCACCACGCCGAGGATCGCCGCCGAGCGCGTGTTGCTCTCGAAGAAGTAGAGCGCGTGCCCCAGCATCACCGGCGCCACCTGCGGCAGCAGGCCCCAGCGCACCACCTGCGCGCCGGTGCCGCCGGCCGCGGCGATGCCCTCGGCCTGCTTCCTCTCGGCGTTCTCGATCGCCTCGGCGTAGAGCTTGGCCAGCACGGCGAGATCCGCCGTGGCGATGGCCAGCACGCCGGCCAGCGGCCCCAGCCCCACCGCGCGCACATAGGCCAGCGCCCAGATCAGCTGGTCCACCCCGCGCATGCCGTCGAAGACCCGCCGCAGCGAGAAGCGCCACAAGGTGCTCGTCACCACGTTGCGCGCGCCCAGCACGCCCAGCGGCACCGCCAGCAGGGCCGCGATGGCGGTGCCCAGGAAGGCCATGGCCAGGCTTTCCGCCATGCCGTGCAGGATCTCCAGCCACATCGCGCCCGGCGCCGGCGGCACCATCAGCCGCAGGATGACGCCCAGCCCCGACAGCCCGTTCCAGATGCGCTGCGGCGAGGCGTCAAACCACCACAGCGTGACGCCCAGCCACAGCAGGAAGGCGGCCCAGCCCAGCAGGCGCTTCGCCTCCCAGCCGGGGAAGGCCGCGGGCACCCGCGCGCGCCAGGCCTCCACCTGCGCGGGCGTCATGCGCCGATCACCCTGCGGCGCAGCCGCTCACTCAGCAGGTCGCAGGCCATGACGGCGAGGATGATCATCACCAGGATGGCGCTGATCTCCTCGTATTGGTTCATCGAGATCACGGTGTAGAGCTCCTCGCCGATGCCGCCGGCGCCCACGAAGCCCACCACGCTGGCCGAGCGCAGGTTCACCTCGAAGCGCAGGATGGCGTGGCTCAGCAGGTCCGGCGCGGCGGCCGGCAGCACGGCCCAGCGGCAGGATTCGGCCCAGGTGGCCCCCGTCGCGCGCAGCCCGTCCCACGGGCGCAGCTCGGCGTTCTCGATCGCGTCCGCGAACAGGCGCCCCAGCGCGCCGAAGGAATGCAGCGCGATGGCGAGGATGCCCGCCAGCGCCCCCACCCCGAAGGCCCAGACGAAGATCAGCGCGAAGACGATCTCCGGCACCGTGCGCGTCGCCTCCAGCACGCGCCGTGCCAGCGTTTGCATCCAGCGCGGCGCGCCGAGGTTGCGCGCTGCCACGAAGGCCAGCGGCAGCGCCGCCACGGCGCCGCACAGCGTCGCCAGCGCCGCCATCTGCGCGGTTTCCAGCAGCAGCAGGCCCCATTTGTCCCAGCGGTAGAACCAGTAGGCGAGGGAACCCTCCGCCTCCGCGCCCGCCAGCAGCGCCTCCCAGCGCAGCGTCGGCGCGATGCGCTGGAAATACTCGCCGATGCGCGGCAGCCCGGCCCAGAGCGTGGCCGGATGGAACTCCGCCACCCAGCCCGCCGTCAGCAGGCAGGCCAGCAGCACCAGCGCACCCAGCAGCGTGGCCCGCCGCCGGGAGGACCGCGCGGCGAGGAAGGCGGATTCGGCGGCGATGGTCGCGGCGGTCATGCGCGTGCCAGGGGGCGCCGCCCCCTGGACCCCCGCCGAGGGGCACGCCCCTCGGAACCCCACCAATGGGATTTGCACCGGG
>JBEQBS010000278.1:0-4462 GCA_041639675.1 Rubritepida sp.
ATCCGCCCAGCCCACCCCGCGCCCCTCGCGGTTCTGCGGCGCCCAGCCGCCCTTCGCCCCCCCGGCCAGCCGCAGCAGCACGCGCGTCTTGCTCATCACCGAAACGGGCGCCAGCAGCGTGGCGAAGAGGATCTCCGCCAGGGCGCCGGCGGCGAAGCGCGCGCGGCCGCCATAGCGCGCGGCCTCCCGCCCCTGGGCCAGCACCTGGGCGTAGCCGGCCAGCTTCGGCGCGTGCATCGCCAGCCACCAGCACCCCATGGCCAGCGCCAGCGCGCCGCCCGTCACGCCATCCAGCGCGCCGAGGGCGGCGAGCAGCACCGCCAGCAGGAAGCAGGCCGCCCAGAGCGGCGCGCAGAGGAAGAGCAGGATGGCCTGGAGGAGCTGCCACCGCGCCATGCCCGAAAGCCCGGGCCGGCGCAGCAGCGCCAGGTACTGCATGTTGCCCTCGGCCCAGCGCGCGTCGCGGCGCAGGAATTCCGGCAGGGCCGGCGGGTTGCCCTCCATCGAGCCGCGCTCCTCGGGCAGGCACCAGACCTCCCAGCCGGCCTGGTGCAGCGCGATGGCCTCCAGCTGGTCATGGGACAGCATGCCTTCCTCCAGCCGCGCATGGGCCCGGAAGGGGGCGACGCGGAAGGCGGCGTTGTGCCCCCAGAACGGGCCCTGCGGCCCCTGCCACCAGCCCTGGCCGGTGGCCCAGGCGCGCATGCCCGCGCGCATGCCGAACTGGAACAGCCGCGGGAAGGGCACCGCCACCGGCCGGCCGACGATCAGCTGCTGCACCAGGGCGATGCGGGGCGCCGCGGCCAGGATTCCCGTCAGCCGCAGCACCGCTTCCGCCGACATCTCCGAGTCGGCATCGAGGATCACCACCGATTCGTAGGTGCCCCCCTCGGAATCCAGGAAGGCCATCACATTGCCGGCCTTGAATCCGCCGCCCTGGGCGCGCCTGCGGAGGAAAATCCGCGCACCATCCCATCGTCCTGCATGGAACGCCCTGAAGGCTGCGTCCTCATGGGCCAGGAACGGCTCCTCGCGCGTGTCGGACAGCAGCCAGAGGTCGAAGCCCTCGCGCGGCAGCCCGTCCATCAGCCGGCCCAGGGCGGCGAGCGGCGCCGCCATCGCCTCGTTGCGCAGGCACATGGCGATGGCGACGCGCCCGCGCCCGCCCGGCGGCACCGGCAGCCGGGCGGCCGGCAGCACCGCCCCGGGAGGGTCGCGCGCGGCAAGGAGGATGACGAGGCCGATGGCCGACTGGGCGGCGGCCAGGCTGACCCAGGGCAGCAGGGGCAGCAGGAGGAGCAGGATGGCCAGGCCGGCGCCGCCCGCAGGCAGGGCCGCCCAGGCCGTTGCGAGCAGGCCGAGGCCCGCGAGGATGCAGGTCAGCAGGAAGGCGGGACGCCGCAGGGACATGGGCCTTCCTGGACCGAAGCGCGGAGGGTGTCAGCCCCCGGGCGCGCCGCGGCTCAGCCGCCGGCGACGATCTTCCAGGCCACCATGCCCAGCGTTCCCGCCAGGGCGGCGCAGCAGGCGAGCAGGGTAAGGCGCAGGACGGCAAGCACGACATCGCCCTGACGACGCATTCTGACTTCCTGACTCAAGGGTATGGTTCCTTTTGTAACCACGGGTTGATTCCCTGCTCCCCTCTAGACAGGTCAAGGGCAGTCCTGCCAGCGGGAAGAAACACTTAACACACGACTTTAACAATCACGGGTTGCAGCAGGTGCCGCGCTTCCGGGCACGGTGCAACAGGGATAGCCTGCGGCCGACGAGGAGCGCCTTGAGATGGATCAGAACCCGGCCGCCCTGCCCGCGCTGTATGCGGAGATGGCGCCGCATCACCTCTTCCCGCTCTGGGAGGTGCTGCATGCGCTGGTGACGCCGGCGCCGCGCTCCGCCGCCCGCCCGGTGCTGTGGCACTACGCCCAGGCGCGGGACTTCCTGCTGCGCGCCGGCGGCATGATCTCGGCCGAGCAGGCGGAGCGGCGGGTGCTGATCCTGGAGAATCCGGCCCTGCCCGGCACCTCCTGCGTCACGCCCGCGCTCTATGCCGGCCTCCAGCTCATCCTGCCGGGCGAGGTCGCGCCCTGCCACCGCCACGCGCAATCCGCGCTGCGATTCGTGATGGAGGGCAGCGGGGCGCATACGGCGGTGGATGGCGAGAAGGCGGTGATGCGCCCTTTCGACCTGGTGCTGACGCCCAACTGGCAGTGGCACGACCACGGCAATGATTCCGCGGAGCCGATGATCTGGCTGGATGGCCTCGACATCCCCACCGTGCGCTTCTTCGAGGCGAGCTTCGCCGAGCGCCTGGACGGCCCGGCCCACCCCGAGACGGCGGCGCCGGGCGACACCGCCTGGCGCTATGGCCGCAACCTGCGCCCCTTCGCCGGCACCGCCGCCGCCCGCCGCCCCGCGCGGCAGCCGCTGTTCCACTACCCCTTCGCCGAATGGGACGCGGCGCTGGGCGCCATGGCGGCGGCCGATGCGCCCGACCCGCACCTGGGCCATGCGCTGGAATTCACCAACCCGGCCGATGGCGGCCCGGTGATGCCGACCATCGCCGCCCATGTGCGGCGCATCCCGGCGGGCTTCACGACGCGCCCGCGCCGCAGCACGGATGGCACGGTCTTCGTGGTGGTGGCCGGCGAGGGCACGGCGCGGGTGGGCGGCACCGAGTTCCGGCTGGGCGGGCGCGACCTCTTCGTCGTCCCCTCCTGGCACGCGCTGGAGGTGGAGGCGCGCACGGCGCTCACCCTCTTCGCCTACAGCGACCGCGCGGCGCAGGCGGCGCTGGGGTTGTGGCGGGAGGCGCGGGAGTAGCGCGGATCGCCGCAGGGCCGCCCTACTCGATCTTCACGTTGGCCTGGCGGATGATCGGCGCCCAGCGGGCATATTCCTCGCGCACGAAGGCGTCGGTGCGGGCGGGGTCCATCCAGATGGCCTCCGAGCCGAGGTCGCGCAGCCGCGCCACCACGGCCGGCGCCGCCAGCGCCTCGCGCGACATCTCGGAGGCGCGGCGGAGGATGGCCGCCGGCGTGCCCTTCGGCGTGAAGAGCCCGGTCCAGGACCGCACGGCGTAGTCCGGCACGCCGGCCTCCATCACCGTCGGCAGGTCCGGGCGCAGGGACACGCGCTCGGCGGTGCAGACGGCGAGGATGCGCACCCGCCCGGCCTCGGCCGGCGGGATGACGGTGGGGAGGTTCATCATGCCGATGGGGATGGTGCCGGCGATCAGGTCGCTCAGCACCGGGCCGCCGCCGCGATAGGGGATGTGCGTCAGCTCCAGCCCCGTGCGCAGGCGCAGCAGCTCGCCCGCCAGGTGGTTGGAGGAGCCGACGCCCGAGGAGCCGAAGCTCATCCCGCCGCGGGTGCGGCGCACCAGCTCCAGCAGCTCCGGCAGGGTGCGGGCCGGGACGGACGGGTTCACCACCACCACGTTCGGCACGTCCACCCACATGGCGATGCCCTCGAAGGCCTCGCGCACGTCATAGGACAATTCGCCGGAGATGAGCGGGTGGAAGACGTGGTTGGAGGCGGAGGAGACGAAGAGCGCGTGCCCATCCGCCCGGGCGCGCATCGCCACCCCCATGCCGATGGAGCCGCCGCCGCCGGGCCGGTTCTCCACCACGAAGGGCTGGCCGGCGCGCCCCTCGAATTGCGGGGCCAGCAGCCGGGCGACGATGTCGTTGGAGCCGCCGGGCGCCCAGGGCACCAGCATGTTCACCGGGCGCTGCGGCCAGGATTCCTGGGCCCGTGCATCACGGATGGGGGCCGGCATGGCCAGCAGGGCGGGGGCGGCGAGCAGGGCGCGGCGCTTCATGGGTGTGTCCTCCGTATCCACCCGGATACCGCATCATGCGTCGCGACGCGAGGCGCGCATGGTACGGGTGGCGCGAGCCGCGCGTGGTGTGGGAGGCGCGAGCCGCGCATGTTGCGGGAGGCACGACGCGCGCATGGTGCGGCACCGGGAAGGTTGCTAAACGGTGTCCGGGCTTCGGGGCGAGGGATGCGTATCATGATCCGTGCGGGTGCGATGGCAGGCGTGGCGCTGCTGGCGGCGGGCTGCGCCGGCGGGGAAAGCAGCGGCGTGGTGGCGCTGGGTCCCGACGTCTTCGTGATCGAGAATCGGGGCGGCATCCTGCCCGGCGTGGTCGAGCGCTCGCTGGAGCAGGCGGCGGCGTTCTGCGCCGGCCAGGGCGCCCAGGCCGAGATGCTGACCACCCGCGTCACCCCGCAGGCCTACCAGCTGGCCTTCCGCTGCTCGGGCCGGCCGGGCATGGCGCCGATGGCGCGGGCCCAGGCGCCGGATCAGTGATCCGAAACGTCAACCGATTGGCGTATGCGTCCCAATAGCGCTGTGGTGGAACGAACATGCTCAAAAGGGATGGACAGCACGCGGCCGCCGCGCTGATGGACAAAATCCGCGCCAACGATAGCCGACACCGGCCAATCCCCCCCTTTG
>JBEQBS010000279.1:0-4387 GCA_041639675.1 Rubritepida sp.
CGCCGAAGGCGAGGAACAGGCCAAGCAGGGAGAACTCGAGGGTCACCAATGCCCCCGCCTCGCGCCGCAGCCTTCGTCCATGGACACTACATCATTCCCATGATCAGGCCGTCGGCGATCCGCTTCTGCCTGTCGTCCAGCGCCGCATGGAGCGGCCCGGCGGCGGCCCTGACGCGGCGCAGCGCCTCGAGATGCGACGCCATCATCCGCTCGTGCAATTCGAGGCGTTGGGGCAGCGGCACCGCCTGCGGCCCTGCCCGCATCATCGACATCATCATTGGGTTCATCTGCTGGTGCATGTCGGCCATCGCCTGTGCACTCGATCCGCGACAACTTCATGCGGGCCTCCACGCGAGCAGGCGGAGCGCGTTGAGTGTAACGAGCACGGTGGCACCTGTATCGGCCATAATCGCCGGCCATAGGCCGGTGATGCCGAGCATCGTCGTGAGCAGGAACACCGCCTTCAGACCTATCGCGACCGCGACGTTCTGCTTCACGTTCGCCATGGTGGCGCGCGACAGGGAAACGAGTTCCGCCACGCCCGTCACACGATCCTTCAGCACGGCGGCGTCGGCCGCTTCCAGCGCGACGTCGGTGCCGCCGCCCATCGCCACGCCGACATCGGCCGCCGCAAGCGCCGGCGCGTCGTTGATGCCGTCGCCGACCATCACCACCGCGCCCCGCTCGCGCAGCTTCGCGATCTCCCGCAGCTTGTCGTCGGGCAGCAGTTCCGCCTTGGCGTCGAGGCCGAGCGATATGGCGATCGCCTCCCCCGTACGGCGGTTGTCGCCGGTCAGCATCACCGGCCGCACGCCGAGCGCGGTGATCGCGGCGATCCCGGCCGCGGCATCCGCGCGCGGCTCGTCGCGCAGCGCGACCAGCGCGGCCACCGTGCCGCCGGCCAGCACGACAGACACCGTCTTGCCCTCGCCCTGGAGCCGCTCCAGCTCCGCCTCCAGCGGGCCGAGCGCGGCATTCGATTCGCGCGCATGGCGCGGGCTGCCGATGCTGACCTGCACGCCGCCCACAGTGCCGGCCACGGCGCGGCCGGGGATGGCCGACTGCGCTTCGGCCGCCGGCACCGCGACGCCGCGCGCCGCCGCCTCGGCCACGATCGCCTTGGCGAGCGGGTGGGAGGAGCCCTGCTCGACGGCGGCGGCAAGCGCCAGCACCGCCTCCATCGTGCGACCCTCGGCCGGCAGAATGTCGGTGACTCGCGGGCGGCCTTCGGTGAGCGTGCCGGTCTTGTCGAAGGCGACGGTCTTCGCGCTGCCGATCGCTTCCAGTGCCGCGCCGCCCTTGATCAGCAGCCCTCGCCGGGCGCCGGCCGACAGGCCGGATGCCATGGCCGCCGGCACCGAGATCACCAGCGCGCAGGGGCAGGCGATCAGCAGCACCGCCAGGCCGCGATAGATGCTGGTCCACCAGTCCCAGCCGAACAGGAAGGGCGGCAGCAAGATCACCAGCAGCGAGATGATCATCGCCCCGGGCGTCCACCAGGCCGAGAAGCGCTCGGTGAAGCGCTGCGTCGGCGCGCGGGATGCGGTGGCGTCCTCCACCATGCGGATGATGCGCGCGATGGTGTTGTCGGACGCGGCGCGCGTCACGCGCACGCGGATGGCGCCCTCGGCGTTGATGCTGCCGGCAACCACGGCCTCGCCGGGGCCGCGGGAGACGGGGACGCTTTCGCCCGTCACAGGGCTTTCGTCGAGGGCGGAGGTGCCTTCCTCGATCAGGCCGTCGCAGGGAACGCGATCGCCGGGGCGGATGAGCACCAGGTCGCCGACCGCCAGGCGGTCCGCCGGCACCTGCTCGGTCGTGCCGTCCGGCCGCAGCCGCAGCGCGGTGCGCGGCATGAGGTCTGCCAGGGCGCGGATGCCGTCGCGCGCCCGACCGGCGGCAACGTTCTCCAGCAATTCGCCCACGGCGAAGAGAAGGACGACGACGGCGGCTTCCTCCGCCGCGCCGATGATGGAGGCGCCGATTGCCGCCGTGACCATCAGCGTCTCGATGCTGAAGGGGCTGCCGGCGCGGGCCAGGGCGATGGCGCGGCGGCCGAAGGGTACCAGCGCGACGGCTGTCGCGGCGAGGAACAGCGGGTAGGTCAGCCGATCCGGCAGGACGAGGGACAGCGCATGGGCGCCGAGCACCAGCGCGCCGAGCAGCCAGACGAGCTTCGCCTTGCCGGTCGCCCACCAAGGCTTCGCGGCGGCGGCGGGGTCGTCATGGCCGTGGCCGTGCCCGGCAGGCGCCGCGGCGTCGGCGCGGCCGTGATCATGGCCATGGTCGTGGTGGCCGCAGGCAGCCGGTGCCCCGGCCGGGGAGGGCGGCACTGCGGCGTCATCGAGCCGCCTGGCCGCATAGCCGAGCGCGCTGACCTGCGCCTCCACCGCCTCGGGCCGGCCGGTGGCGTCGAGATCGAGCGTCAGGCGCTCGGCCATGAGGTTCACCTCGACAGCCGAGACGCCCGGCAACCGTTCCACGGCCCTGGTCACCTTGGCGACACAGGAGGCGCAATCCATGCCCTGCACCCGCCAGGTCAGTTTCGTCGCAGCGCCCATGATGCCCGTCCGATGATCCTCGGATGGGGCTATAGGACCTCTAGCGACTGGAGGTTCAAGCCCTTTTGTGCGAAGCGCGTCAGGCGGGGCGGGGCCCGGTGAACCGCATGAAGGGACGGTGCGCACCGCTGCCGAAGGCGGCGGCGATGGCGGACAGACGCATGGGACGACACTCCGCGGGCTGGATTGAGGAACGCGTCGAAGGCGGTGAGGAACACGCCCTACGGCAGCGGGATGCCGAACAGCAGTTCCAGCGCGATGGCCGTGCCGATCAGTTCCGCGAGGTCGGTGGCGCAGATCGCCACCTCGGTGAACAGCCACAGCGGATAGTCGATCACCTTGGGGGAGCGCTCACGGCAGAGCTGGGCAAGGTTGCGCCCGGTGGAGACGCCGATGCGCACGCACAGCGCCTGCAGCAGGATCGCCATCAGCGAGGAGGTCAGCGCGACCGCCAGCAGCGTGCAGCCGAAGGCCGAGCCGCCGGCGAGCGAGGTCGCCCAGTTGCCCGGGTCCATGTAGCCGACCGCGATCAGGTAGCCCGGCCCCATGAAGGCGAAAAGCTTGCGCAAGAACCGGCCCGCATTGGGCACGGCGACGCTGCGGTGCACTTCCGGAAGGCTCGGCAGACCTGCGGGTGCGGGTGGAGCGGCAACCTCGGATGGCGCTGTGACGCTCGACCTCCAAAATTTAGCATTGGCTAAATCATAGCGAGGCGACTATCGCGAATGTCAGGCAGAGGCCGTATGGTCCAGCATGACTCGCGCCTCGCCACGTTCCCTACCCCCTCCGGAAGACCAGGCGGCCCGTTTCGCGCAGCAGCGTGAGGCTGACCGTTCGGCGATCACTGAGGATTACGTCGAGCTCATCGCCGACCTCCTCCAGGAGGAAGGCGAGGCGCGTGCCGTGGATATTGCCCGACGCATGGGTGTCGCGCAGGCGACGGTCGCTGCGACGGTCGCGCGGCTGCAGCGCGACGGGTTGGTGGAGACCAAACCCTACCGCGGGCTGTTCCTGACGCCAGCCGGCCAGGCGGTCGCATCCGCGGCGCGGGTGCGGCACGAATTGGTGGTCCGGTTCCTGTTGGCGGTGGGCCTCGACCCCGAGACGGCGGAGGCTGATGCCGAGGGGCTTGAGCACCATGCCAGCGACAAGGCCCTCGCCGCCTTCGCCCGCTTTCTCGCCAAGCATGAGGCTGGCAGGACGTGAGCGCGACCTACTCGATCGGCGACCTCGCACGCGCCACGGGCGTCAAGCCAACCACGATCCGGTGGTATGAGCAGGAGGGGTGGCTCCCACCGCCGGGCCGCACCGAAGGCGGCCACCGAGCCTACGGCGCTGCGCATCTTCGACGACTCGGGTTCATTCGCCACGCGCGCGAGCTGGGCTTCGAGAGCGACGCGATTCGCGCCTTGCTCGACCTGGCGGGCAAGCCTGATGCCGATTGCGGTCAGGCGCATGCGCTGGCCACCGCGCAGATCGGCGAGATCGACGCGCGGCTGCGGCGGCTGACGGCGCTGCGCGCGGAGCTTCAGCGCATGGCGACGAGCTGCGAGGGCGGCGTGGTCGGGGAGTGTCGGATCATCGAGACACTTGCAGACTTCGCGCACGGACCTTGCGAGGATCCAGCACACGGGATGCGGTGACCCTGCAGCCTCTGGTGTGCGTCATCCCCAGCGAAGGTTGGATTCCGGTTCCCACTGCTGCTCCAGTCGGCTCCCCAACCCAACATTTCTGATGCGTCGATGGCGCCGTGAACCGCAGGTTTCCTGGGGTTTGGCCGCATTAGCTTGAGGGTTGGAGAACGCAACGAACCCGGCATTCTCTCT
>JBEQBS010000280.1:0-4353 GCA_041639675.1 Rubritepida sp.
CCGGCCGGCCCCTGGCCCGCCCTGTTCGACCTGCCGCCCGGCGCCGACTTCCCCCTGCTGGGGCGCGACGCCCTGGCGGCCGGCATCCCGCCCGGCCCCGATCTCGGCCGGAGGCTGGCCGCCACGCGGGAGTGGTGGATCGAAGCCGGCGCCACCGCGACGCGGGAGGAGTGCCTGGCGCAACTGGCCGGAACCGCGCCCCCCTGATACGGGGTGGCGCATCATGGACAGCCTTCCCCTCATCCGGCGCTTCTGGCGCGGCCACATGCGGCTGCAATCGCCGCGCTTCGCCCTGGCCGTGCTGCTGACGATCGGGCTTTCCTGCATCACCGCGCTGTATCCCATCATCATCCAGCAGGCCTTCGACATGTTCGGCCGCGGCGATGCCCGCATGGTCTGGATCCTGCCGCCGGTCATCATCGCCGTCACCGCCGCGCGCGGGGCCTTCATGTATGGCCAGCAGGTGATGATCCAGGGCGCGGTGCTGCGCACGGTGGAGCACCTGCAGAACGCCCTGTTCGGCGCGCTGACGCGGGCCGACTACGCCACCGTCGCCGCCGAGGCGCCGGCCCGCCACGCCGCGCGCTTCACCACCGATGCGGTGGCGATCCGCGATGCGATGAGCCGCAGCGTCAACGGCATGGGCGACGTGCTGACGGTGTTCGGCCTCGTCGCCTCCATGCTGTGGCTGGACTGGCAATTGGCGCTGATGGCGGCGGTGCTCTACCCGGTGGCGCTGTGGCCCATCCTCGCCATCGGCAAGCGCATCCGCCGTGCGTCCTCGGGCATGCAGGACCGGGTGGGGGAAACGGCGGCGCTGCTGAACGAGAGCTTCGCCGCCGCCCGCGTTGTCCGCGCCTACCGGCTGGAGGAGGCGGAGGAAGGGCGCGCCGCCCGCGCCTTCGCCGAGCTGCGCGCCAGCCTGTTCCGCATCGCCCGGACGCGGGCGCGCGTGGACCCCATCCTGGAGGCGCTGGGCGGGCTGACGGTGGGCGTGGTGCTGGGCTTCGTCGGCTGGCGGGTGGTGAGCGGGCAGGGCACCATCGGCGAGTTCACCGGCTTCGTCGCCGCGCTGCTGATCGCCGCGCGCCCGGTGCGGGCGCTGGGGTCGCTGAACGCCTCGCTCCAGGAAGGGCTGGCCGGGCTGGCGCGCGTGTTTGCCGTGCTGGATGCGCCGCGGCTGGTGGCGGATGCACCGGAGGCCGTGGCCCTGCCGCCCGGCCCCGGCCGCGTGGCCTTCGAGGGCGTGGGCTTCCGCTACGCCGGGCGAGGCGAGGCGGCGCTGGAAGGCCTGTCCTTCACCGCCGAGCCGGGGCAGACCGTGGCGCTGGTCGGGCCTTCGGGGGCCGGGAAGTCCACCGCCATCGCGCTGCTGCCGCGGCTGCATGACGCCACGGCGGGGCGCATCACCGTGGATGGCGCGCCGATCCGCGGCGTGACGCTGGCCTCCCTGCGCGACGCCATCGCCTATGTGGGGCAGGAGGCGGTGATCTTCGACGACACGGCCCTGGCCAACATCCTGTGCGGCCGCCCCGGCGCCACGCAGGCGGAGGTGGAGGAAGCCGCCCGCGCCGCCCGCGCGCATGACTTCATCATGGCGCTCCCGCAGGGCTATGCCACGGTGCTGGGCAATGCCGGCGGCGTGCTGTCCGGCGGGCAGCGGCAGCGCATCAGCCTGGCCCGCGCCCTGCTGCGCGACCCGCGCATCCTGCTGCTGGACGAGGCGACGAGCGCGCTGGACACGGAGAACGAGGCCGCCATCCAGGCCGCGCTCGCCCGGCTGCGCCAGGGCCGCACCACCCTGGTGATCGCCCATCGCCTGGCCACGGTGAAGGACGCGGACCGCATCGTGGTGATGGAGGAGGGCCGCGCGGTGGAGCAGGGCACCCATGCCGAGCTGGTGGCGCTGGGCGGGCTCTATGCGCGGCTCGTGCGCTCCCAGGCCTTCGCGGAGGGTTGAGCCGCATCAAGGCGCATGGATGACGCCCCCGTCATGCTGCCGGCATGAACGAGGAGGACTGCCATGATCGCCCGTGACGTGATGACCCGGACCCTGGTGACGGTGCGCCCCGACATGCCGGTGGCCGCCCTGGCGGCGCTGCTGAGCGAGCGCGGCATTTCCGGCGTGCCGGTGACGGATGCCGCCGGCAAGCTGCTGGGGCTGGTGACGGAAAGCGACCTGATGCGCCGCCTGGCCGCGGCGCGGGACGGCAAGCCCGGCCTGCTGGCCCGCCTGTTCGGCGAGCCGGGCGACGCCGCCGCGCGCTACGCCCGCGCCCATGGCCAGCGGGTGGAGGACGTGATGACGCGCGACGTCGCCACCATCACCCCCGGCACGCCGGTGGAATCCGCCGCCGCCCTGATGGAGCGGCGCAACATCCGCCGCCTGCCGGTGGTGGAGGATGGGGTGCTGCTGGGCGTCGTCTCGCGCGCCGACCTGCTGAAGGCCCTGCTGGCCGAAAGCCCGGCCGACACGGCGGCCGACGACGCCGCGCTGCGCGAGGAGCTGAACAGGCGGCTGCGCGCCCAGCCCTGGGTGGACCGCAACTACGTCTACCTCCAGGTGCATGGCGGGGCGGTGGTCATCACCGGCTTCGCGCGCTCGCCCGACGTGGCCCGCGCGCTGAAGGTGCTGGCGCAGGAGGTGCCGGGGGTGAAGAGCGTGGAGGTGGACATCGCGCCGCCGCCGCCCTTCCTGATGGTGGCGTCGTAGGGCGCCGGCCTGGAGCACGATCCGCCCTCGCGGATCGTGCCCTACCGTGGCGCGTCGCGCGGGCGCCAGGAATCCAGGTGGGTGTGGTTCAGGAAGAACTCGTCGCGCGGCATCATGTCGGTCAGCGGCGGCGGCACGCGCGGGGTGTCCGGCCCCCAGCGCGTGACCGGGCCCTGCACCAGCTGGCCGAGGTCGGCCGAGGCAGGGTTGCCGCGCCGCGCGAAGGCCACCATGGCGGGCGAGCGCAGCAGGGCCAGCAGCGCCTCCTGCTCCAGCGGGATCGGGCGGTCGCTGCCGATCATCACATTCACCGGCGTCAGCAGCACGGCGTGCGGGAAGGCGGCGGCGAAGGTGTCCACCACGCGCCAGGTCGGCGCCCATTGCACGTAGAGGCCGCCGGGCGCCAGGCGCGCCCGCACCTGCCGGAGGAACTCCGCCGAATAGAGCAGGCCGGAATGGGAGGATTGCGGGCGGATCGCATCGGCCTCGATCACGTCGTACAGGCCCTCGCCGCGGGTCAGGGCGCGGCGGCCGTCGCCATATTCCAGCTGCACCCGGGGGTCGCCCAGCAGCGCCGCCACCGGGCCCTGCGGGCGCTCCCGCGCGATCGCCTCCAGGCTGCCCAGCACGGGGCGGATCAGCTCGATGGCGCGCACCTCGCGCGTCGCGGGGTTCACCGTGGCGCCATAGGGCGTGCCGCCGGAGCCGACGCCGATGGCCAGCACCCGCGCCGGCGCCGGGTGCAGCAGCGGGCCCAGCATGCCCAGCAGGGTGTGGGTGTCCAGGAAGGGCACGAAGCCCTGGCCATGGCCCATGATGAAGAAGCGCCCATCCTCGCGCCCCGGCAGCGTCGCGCGCTCGCGGTACAGGACGACGCCCGAGCGGTCCTCGCCCCAGGTGGTGAAGGTGGGCGCGGTGACGCCGTGCATGCGCCGCCAGAAGACGTCGTTGGAGGGGGTGAGGAGCAGCATCAGCGCGGTGGCGCCCGCCAGCCCCAGCATCGGCGCGCGCGCGGCGCGGGACTGGAGCAGCCAGAACAGCAGCAGCAGCAGCGACAGCGCCGCCAGCAGCCGCAGCGTGCCCGCCGTGCCGATGAGGTGGAAGGTGACGAGGCCGGTGAGGATGGACCCCGCCGCATTGCCCAGGATGTTGGCGAGCTGCACCCAGCCCACCCGCGCGCCCACGCTGGCGAGGTCCTGCTGGACCGCGCGCTGCACAAAAGGGAAGGTCATGCCGATGACGAAGGAGGGGGGCGCGACCACCAGCACGATCACCAGCGTGGAGAGCGCGATCTCGCGGGGGCCGAAGCGGTCGAAATCCACGCCCATGGTGTCGCGCAGCGGCGGCACGCCGATGAGCCACCACAGCAGCCCCAGCAGCAGCGCGCCCAGCGCGAAGCCGGCGCCCTGCGTCAGGAAGAAGGCCGGGCGGGGGTCCTCCATGCGCCGCACCATGCGCGCGGCCAGCGCCATGCCGGCGCCGTCGGCCAGCAGGAAGACGCCCAGCACGGTGGGGAAGAGGTAGGCATGGTACTGCCCGAACTGGCCCAGCATCCGCACCCAGACGATCTCCAGCGCCACGATCACGTAGCCCGACAGGAACACCAGCACGCACCACAGCGGCAGAGATCGGAAGAGCAC
>JBEQBS010000281.1:0-4343 GCA_041639675.1 Rubritepida sp.
CCGGCCCTGCGCGACTGGCGCGCGGCCAACCGCGCCATCATGGCCGGCCGCGCCGCGGCGGCGCGCGCCGCGCTGGCGGGCTTCCAGGTGGATGCGCTGGGCGGCTACTTCGCCTATCTCCGCCTGCCCGAAACGATGCCCGATGCGCTGGAGGCCGCGGAACTCCTGGCCTCGCGCCACGGCCTGCTGACGCTGCCCGGCACCTTCTTCGGCCCAGGCCAGCAGCGCCACCTGCGCCTGGCCTTCGCCAATGCCGAGGCCGCGCGGCTGGCCGAGCTGCCCGCCCGGCTTCAGCCCAGCCAGGGCTCCACCGCGCCCGCCGTCGCCAGCGCATAGGGCCCGCGCGGCAGGTATTCGCCCGAGCCGGGCGCGGCCGTCACCGCGTCGCCGTCCATCACCACCGCGCCGCGGCGCAGCACCATCACCGGCCAGCCGGTGACGGCGCGGCCCTCATAGGGCGTGTAGTCTATCGCGTGCTGCATGGCGGCGTTGGTCAGCACCCGCTCCGCCTTCGGGTCCCACAGCACGCAATCGGCGTCGGCGCCGATGTGCAGGCTGCCCTTGCGCGGCCACAGCCCCATCATCCGCGCCGGGTTCGCCGCCACCAGCCGCACGAAGTGCTCGGGCGTGATGCGGCCCTGCGCCACGCCCTCGCTGAACAGCAGCGGCAGGCGCGCCGCCAGGCCGGGGATGCCGTTGGGCACCTGGTCGAAGGGCGCATCGGCGCCGTTCACCCGCTTGCCGTGCGGGCCGGCGTAGCTGAAGCCGCAATGGTCGCTGCTCACCACGTCCAGCACGCCGCGGCGGATCATCTGCCACAGGCGGCCATGCTCCGCCGCGTCGCGCGGCGCCGGACTGCACATGTATTTCGCGCCCTCGAAGCCTTCGCGCGCCATGTCGGCGGCGGTCAGCGTCAGGTATTGCGGGCAGGTCTCGCCCCACACCTTCACGCCGCGGGCCTGGGCGCGGGCGATCTCCTCCGCGGCCTCGGCGCAGCTCACATGGAAGACCTGGATGGGCTGGTCCAGCATCTCGGCCAGGGCGATGGCACGGTGCGTCGCCTCGCGCTCCACGATGGGCGGCCGGGCCAGGGCATGGGCGTGCGGCGCGGTGATCCCCGCGGCCTTCAGCGCGGCGATGCGGTGGTTGATGGCGTGGTAGTTCTCGCAATGCACCGTCACCAGGCAGCCATGGCGGCGCGCGGCGGCCAGCACCTTCAGGTAGCCCGCATCATCCAGCACCAGCGGATCATAGGTGAGGAAGACCTTGAGGCTGCGCACCCCCTGCGCCACCAGCTCGGGGATCTCGCGCTCCAGCACCTCCGGCGTGGGGTCGGTGATGATCTGGTGGAAGGCCACGTCCACCATCGCGCGCGCGGCGCGGCGCCTCTGGTCGGCGAAGCGCTCCAGCACGCCGCCGCCCTTCCATTGCGGCACGAAGCACACCACGCTGGTGGTGCCGCCCGCCAGCGCCGAGCGCGAGGCGCTTTCGAAGCGTTCCTCCATCACCGTGCCGTCGGGGGACGGCTCCTCGATGTGGCAATGGCTGTCCACGCCGCCGGGCATCAGCCACAGCCCATCGGCCTCGATCACGCGCCGCGCCTCGGGCAGGTGCGCGCCGATGGCCGCCACCACCCCGCCCTGGATGCCCAGCTCGGCGCGCTGCATGCCCTCCGCCGTCACCAGCGTCGCGCCACGGATCACCACGTCCAGCATCGGCACCGCCCCCATCTGCCGGCGCGATGCTCCGGCTTGATCCAGCGCAAGGCAAGCGGGGCCGGCGGGGCGCAGAACCCCTTCCATGGACCTCGCCGCCTACGCAACGGCCAACCTGCCGCGCTACACCTCATACCCCACGGCGCCGCATTTCGTGCCGCTGGCGGCCGACGACCACGCGCGCGCCCTGGCGCGCATCGGCGCGCAGGACGCGCTGTCGCTCTACCTGCACGTGCCCTTCTGCCACGCGCTGTGCTGGTATTGCGGCTGCCACACCACCGTCACCCGCTCCGAGGACCGAATCGAGCGCTACGCCCTGGCCCTGCTGGCCGAGGCGCGGCTGCTGCACGCCGCGCTGCCACATGCCCATGGCCCGGTGACGCAGCTGGCGCTGGGCGGCGGCACGCCTTCCGCGCTCGGCGCCAAGCGCCTGGCCGGCGTGGTGCGGCACCTCAGGCGCCTCTTCCCCTTCGCGCCCGGCGCCGAGCTTTCGGTGGAGCTGGACCCGCGCACGCTGACCCAGGACGTGGTGGATGCGCTGGCCGAGGCCGGCTTCAACCGCGCCTCGCTGGGCCTGCAGGACGCCAACCCGGATGTGCAGGCGAAGATGGGCCGCATCCAGCCGGTGGCGCAGGTGGAGGAGGCGATGCGCCGGCTGCGCGCCGCCGGCATCCGCCGCGTGAACCTGGACATGATGTATGGCCTGCCTACCCAGGCGGTCGCGCATGTGGAGGAAACGGCGCGCGTGGCCGCGGACCTCGGCGCCGACCGCGTGGCCGCCTTCGGCTATGCCCACGTCCCCTGGATGAAGCCCGCGCAGCGCGCCATCCGCGGCGAGGACCTGCCCGGTGCCGCCGCCCGCATGGAGCAGGCCGCCGCCGCCCATGCCACGCTGCTGGAGGCCGGCTACGCCCCCATCGGTCTGGACCACTTCGCCCTGCCCGACGACCCCATGGCCCGCGCCGCCGCCGCCGGGACGCTGCGCCGCAACTTCCAGGGCTACACGACGGACACGGCGCCCGTGCTGCTGGGCCTGGGCTGCTCCGCCATCGGCGAGACCCCGGCCGGCTACGCGCAGAACATCGCCGATGAGCGCGGCTGGGTGGAGGCGGTCGAGGCCGGCATCCTGCCCGTCGCGCGCGGCCTCGCGCTGACGGATGACGACCGCACCCGCCGCCGCGCCATCGAGCGCGTGATGTGCGACCTGCGGCTCGACCTGGCGCCCCTGCCCCTCTGCGTCCGCGCGCAGGCCCTGCCGGGGCTGCGCGCCCTGGCGCGGGATGGGCTGGTGGCGCTGGAAGGCGACGTGGTGCGGGTCCGCGAGCCGGGACGCCGCTTCCTGCGCCACGTCGCCGCCTGCTTCGACGCGAAGCTGGGCACCGGCAGCGGGCGGCATTCCGCGGCGGTGTAGGGCAGCGCGGCGAGGGGGCTGCCGCCCCCTGACCCCCGCCCGGGGGCCACGGGCCCCCGGACCCCGCGTTCAATGGCCATCGTGGCAGGGGCCTAGAGCGTGATTCTTGAACCTGGAATCGTTTTGGTGATTCCGGCGCGGCGGGTTTTCTGATTCAAGCTGCTGGCTGGGCGGAGGCCAGCAGCGATGGGCCGACCCCTTTCCGTTGATCTGCGTGACCGCGTGGTTGCGGCGATGCGCGAAGGCGCGAGCTGCCGCGAAGCGGCCAAAGCCTTCTCCGTCAGCGTGGCCAGCGCCGCGCGCTGGTCCAAGCGTGCGCGAGACACCGGCAGCGCCGCCCCGCACCGATGCGGCAAGCCGCCCGGCCTGGTGGTGCTGCCCGAGCGCGACTGGCTGCGCGCGCGCGTGTCGGCAGCCCCCAACCTCACGATCCGCGCCCTGCGCGCCGAACTGGAGGCCGAGCGCGGCCTGCGCGTGGGCTATGGCGCGGTGTGGCGCTGGCTGGCCCGCGAGGGCCTCAGCTTCAAAAAAAAGCCTCGCGGCCGCCGAGCAGCATAGGCCCGATGTCGCCCGCAGGCGCGAGCGCTGGCGCCGCCACCAGGGCCGCGTGGACCCCGCGCGCCTCGTCTTCGTGGACGAAACCTGGGCCAAGACCAACATGACCCGCACCCACGGCCGCGCACCTCGCGGCCAGCGCCTGGTGGCCCACGTGCCACACGGCCACTGGACCACCATGACCTTCCTCGCCGCACTCCGGCACGACCGCATCGAGGCGCCCTGCGTGATCGACGGCCCGATTAACGGCGTGCTGTTCACGGCCTGGGTGCAGCAGTTCCTGCTGCCCACGCTGAAGCCCGGCGACGTGGTCGTGCTGGACAACCTCGGCTCCCACAAGGGCCAGGCCGTGCGCCGCGCCATCCGCGCCGCCGGCGCGCACCTGCTGTTCCTGCCCCCCTACAGCCCCGACCTGAACCCCATCGAGATGATGTTCAGCAAGCTCAAGACCCTGCTGCGAAAGGCCGACGAACGCTCCATCGCCGCCGTCTGGAACCGCATCGGCACATTACTCGGCGAGGTCTCACCCGCCGAGTGCGCCAACTACCTCAGGCACGCAGGATACGCTTCAGCGTAAGGAGATCACGCTCTAGGGGAGACCTGTGCGCGGGTATCTTGCGGCGCCGATTGTCTTTGCCTGCGCACGGCCATATCCGTTACCC
>JBEQBS010000282.1:0-4337 GCA_041639675.1 Rubritepida sp.
CTGCCGCCCGGCCCTCGCCTGGCCGGGCGGGCGCGGCGCGGGCCGCCCCGCTACGCGGTGGCGGGGCGCACCCCCATCGCCACCGTGCGCTCGTCCATGCGCGCCTGGTAGGACAGGCCGCGCCGCGTCGCCCAGGTGTGGTTCAGCTGCACCAGCGGCATGATCGGCGCCTCGCGCGCCACCCAGCCGACCAGGGCCTGCAGCGCGCGCTCGCGCTGCGCGTCGTCGAGGATGGCGGTGGCCTCGGCGGTCAGCCGGTCCAGCTCCGGGCTGCTGAAGCGGCCGCCATTGCTGGCGCCGGTGCGGCGCTGCTGGTCGAAGGTGTTCATGATGTTGACCAGCATGTAGGAGGCCTCCGCCGTCACGCTGCCCCAGGAAGTGAGGCGCATGGCGAATTCCTGCCGGTTGGAGCGCGCGGCGAAGGAGGCCCAGGGGATGGCGTCCACCGTGGTCTGCACGCCGATGCGCGTCCAGAACTGCGCCACCGCCTGGGCGATGCGGCTGTCGTTCGGGAAGCGGTCGTTCGGGCTGTGCAGCGTGAGGCGGAACCCGTTGGGGAAGCCGGCCTCGGCCAGCAGGCGGCGGCAGGCATCCACGTCCAGCACCTGCGGGCGCACGTCGGGGGCGTGGGAATACACGCCCGGCGGCAGCCATTGCGCGGTCGCCGTCGCCTGGCCCTCCATCACGCGCTCGGCGATGGCCTCGCGGTTGATGGCGAGGTTGAGCGCGCGGCGCACCCGCACGTCGTCGAAGGGGTTGCGGTCCAGCGGCTGGCCGTTGTTGTCCGTCACGAAGGGCAGGTTGGAGCGGCGGGAGAAGTCGGCCATCAGGTAGACCACGCGCAGCCCCACCGTCTCGCTCACGCTCACCCGCGGCTCGCGCCGCAGCCGCGCGAGGTCGCTGCTCGCCACCTGGTCCACCATGTCGAAGTCGCCGGCCAGGAGTGCCGCGGAACGCGCGGCGTCGTTGGCGACGAAGCGGTAGGAGACGCGGGCCCAGGGCTCGCGCGGTCCCCAGAACTCCTCGTTGCGCTGGAGCTCCGTGCGGTCGCCCTGGCGGTGGCTGACGAAGCGGTAGGGGCCGGTGCCGATGGCGGCGCGGCCGCTGTTGTAGTCCTCCGTCGCCGCGCCCTCGCCCACATGCTTCGAGATGATGAAGATGGAGGCCAGCTCGGTCGGCAGGATCGGGTTGGTGAAGTGGGTGTGGAAGCGGATGGTGTGCCGGTCCACCACCTCGGAGCGGGCGATGGAGCGGATGAAGCCGCCGAAGCCGCCCGGGGAGTTGGGGACGTTGGGCGCGCGCTGCATGGTGAAGGCCACGTCCTCGGCCGTGAAGTCGCGGCCGTCATGCCACTTCACGCCCTCGCGCAGCCTGAACTCCCACACGGTGGGCGCCACCGCCTGCCAGGAGGTGGCGAGGCCGGGCTGGAGCTTGGCGTCGTGCGTGCGGTCCACCAGCGTGTTGAAGATGTGCAGCGCCAGCGAGGAATTGGGCGCGGCGTTGAAGAAATGCGGGTCCACCGAGGTGATGGAGCCGCCGGTGGCGACGGTGAGGTTCGGCCCCGCCGGCTGGGCGCGCAGGATGGACGGCGCGGCGAGCGCCCCGGCGGCGCCGAGGCCGAGCGCGCGGCGGGAAACGGGAATGGTCATGCACGAACCCCCAGGGTGTGGAATGGATGACATGGCTGTTAGAGCACGATCCGCCGTGATGGAAACATCAAAGCGGTGAATCGCCCTCCCGGCGAAGCCTGGATCCTGATCCACGTGTGCGGATCAGGATCCAGCCCATTCCGCACGGGTGACGGGACCGTCTGTTTCGGTGCCCGCGGCCGGCCGCTTGCGGCGATGCGGGCCGCGGCGCAGAACCGCCCGATGACCCGGACCGCGCTCGCCCTCCTCCTCGCGCTGCTGGCGCCGGCGCCGGCGCTGGCCCAGGCCTGCCCGGCCCTGCCGCCCCGCCAGCCGATGCCGCCCGCCGCCACCCCCACCCCGCTGGACAACCCGGCCCTGCACGAGTTCATCGCCCAGGTGGACCGCGCGGCGGCGCTTGTGGACCCAGCGCGGGTGCAGATCGTCCTGCTGGGCGATTCCATCACCTTCACCTGGGACGCGGCGGTGCTGGCGCGCCACTTCGGCCGCTGGCGCCTGCTGAATTTGGGCGTGCCCGGCGATGCCACGCAGGGGCTGCTGTGGCGCCTGGACCGGCAATGGGGCCCGCTGCTGAAGCCGCGCCTGGCCGTGCTGCTGATCGGCACCAACAATGCCGGCGCCAACCCGCCGGCCGACACGGCGCTGGGCATCGCCGAGGTGATCCGCCTGGTCCGCGCCCGCAGCCCGGGGACCAAGCTGCTGCTGCTGGCCCTGCTGCCGCGCGGCGAGGCCCTGGCCGACCCGCAGCGCCTGGCGAACGGCCAGGTGAACCGGCTGGTGGCGGCCTGCGCCGATGGGCGCGACGTGGTGTTCCTCGATGCCGGCACGGCGCTGACGGGGCCGGATGGGCGGCTGGTGCCGGAATTCTTCACCGACGGGCTGCACCCCTCGCCGGCGGGCTTCGCCGCGCTGGCGGCGGCCATCGCGCCGACGGTGGCGCGGATGATGCGCTGAGGCTCAGGCGGCCACGCGCCGGCCGACGAAGCCGTGCACCGCCTCGGCCAGCGAGGCGGCGACGCGGGCGCGGTGCTCGGGGCGGCGCAGCGCCTGCTCATCCTGCGGGTGGGACAGGAAGCCGCATTCCACCAGCGCCGCCGGCACGTCGGGCGCCTTGAGCACCACGAACTGCGCCCGGCGCAGCGGCTGGTGCAGCAGCGGCACGTCGCCATCCAGCGCGTTCACCGCCAGCCGCGCCAGGCGCTCGCTGCCCGCCCGCGTCTCCTGCCGCATCAGGGAGAGGAGGATGCGCTGCACCTCGGGCGGCACGGAGGGCAGGCGCAGGCCGCCATTGCGGTCGGCCAGGTTTTCCCTCCGCGCCAGGGCGGCGGCCAGGGGGTCGGTCGCGGTCTCGCTCAGCGTGTAGACGGAGGCGCCGCGCAGGGGCGGCTGGCCCGGCGGCAGGGCGTCGGCATGGATGGAGAGCAGCAGCGCCGCCTCGCGCTCCCGCGCCATGTCCACCCGGCGCCTCAGCGGGATGAAGACGTCGCGCGTGCGGGTCATCGCCACGCGCACCCGGCCCTGGCCTTCGAGCTGGCGCTTCAGCTCCAGCGCCAGGGCGAGGGTGACGCGCTTCTCCTGCGTGCCGGCGACGCCGATGGCCCCGGGGTCCGCCCCGCCATGGCCGGGGTCGAGCACGACCAGCGGCAGGACGGCGCGCGGGCGCGTGCCCTGGGCGGCGGCGAGTCCCGGCGCGGCCAGCAGCGCGGCCAGGAGCGAACGGCGGTGCAATCCCCTCATCATCGCTGCGACCCCCATCGCAACGGGGCCGAGGATAGCGCGGCGAACGCACGGAATCCAGCATTCCTGCCCGCGGATTGGGCAGGGCTGGCACAACCGGGACGGGCGGCTGCGGCGGAACCCTTGCGGGGGGCGGCATGGCTGCTATGGTGGGGCGCCCCAGCGACCGGCGTCGCGGGCAAGGCTCGGAGCCCGCGTGCGCGCCTGTCGCCGCCCGCGTCCCGCGCGCCAAGCGCCACCACCCGGAGGACCGGGGCCGGGTGGCGCGAAGCAGGCCGCCTTGCCCCCTGCGCCCGCGGTGCAGCGCCGTCGCCACACGCCCGCGTGTCCCGGCCTGCCGCACGGTCGTCCGCGCCATCCAGGCGCGCGCATCCGCGGGGGCTGGCCATCGGGCGCCCCGCCCCGCCGCCTGCCGATGCAGGGACGCGCGGCGGCCGTGCCCCCGGAACGAGGAACGACTGCGTGTCCAGGACATCGCCGCCCGTCCCCCGCCCGGAATCCGTCCCCTCCCCTTGCCGCCGCCGGCCGATGGGCCATTCGCCCCGCCGCGGCGCGGAGTTCCCCTGCCATGACCAAGCGCATGCTGATCGACGCGGCCCACCCGGAAGAGACCCGGGTGGTCGTGATGGACAATTCCCGGGTTGACGAGTTCGACCTGGAGGCGGCGAACCGCCTCCCCCTGAAGGGCAACATCTACCTGGCCCGCATCGTGCGGGTGGAGCCCTCGCTCCAGGCCGCCTTCGTGGAATATGGCGGCAACCGCCACGGCTTCCTCGCCTTCGGCGAGATCCACCCCGACTACTACCAGATCCCCGTCGCCGACCGGCAGAAGCTGCTGGAGGCGCAGGAGGCCGAGGCGCGCGAGGAGGCCGAGGCCGAGGCGCGCGAGGATGAGCGCCGCGCCGCCGCCGCCGAGGCCCGCGCCGCCCGCAAGGAGATCGGAAGAGCACA
>JBEQBS010000283.1:0-4336 GCA_041639675.1 Rubritepida sp.
GCCTGCACGGCGATGCGCGCGCGCTCCTCCGGCGCCAGGGGCCGGGGCAGCAGCAGCTCGAAGCCGTGCGCGCCGTCGCCGATGCCGAGCGCGGAAAGATCGGCGCGCGGCCGGGCGGCGACGCCGCGGGCGAGGACCACGCCATCCAGCGCCGCCTCCACCGGCACGCGATGGCCCGGGCGCCCGGGATCGTGCACCCAGCCGGCGACATGGCCCGCGCTGCATTCGTCCAGGAAGCCGATGGGGGGAGGCATGACGGCATGTTAACGCCGCCGGCCCGGCGCGTCACGCGCGCGGGGCGGGGACCGTCGCGGCGCCGGGGCGGCCGTAGAGCTGGGCGGCGCGGCGCTCGAAGGCGCGGACCATCAGCCGCACCGCCTCGTTGAACACGGTGCCGATCACGGCCTGGAGCAGGCGGGAGCGGAACTCGAAATCCACGAAGAAATCCACCTCCGTCCCGCCCTCGACCTCGCGGAAGGTCCAGGTGTTGTTGAGGTAGCGGAAGGGGCCGTTGAGGTAGCGCACCTGCACGCGCTCCGGCCGGTCCAGCGTCACCTCCGAGCGGAAGGTCTCGCGGAACAGCTTGAAGCCGATGGTAAGGTCGGCGACCAGCCGGTTCTCCTCGCGGCCGACGATGCGCGCGCCGACGCACCAGGGCAGGAATTCCGGGTAGCGGTGCACGTCGGCGACGAGCTGGAACAGCTGCTCCCGCCCATGGCGCAGCACGCGCTTCTCGGCATGGGTCGGCATCAGGCGGCGGCCAGGCGCTTCTTGCGCGCCGCGCGCAGGGCCGCGAAGTCGCGGTCGGCGTGGTAGGAGGAGCGGGTGAGCGGGGTGGCGGACACCAGCAGGAAACCCTTGGCGCGCGCCAGGGATGCATAATCCTCGAACTCCGCCGGCTCGACGAAGCGGGCCACGGCCGCATGCTTCACCGTGGGCTGGAGGTATTGCCCGATGGTCAAGAAATCCACCTCGGCCGAGCGCATGTCCTCCATCACCTGCTGCACCTCGATGCGCTCCTCCCCCAGCCCCACCATCAGGCCGGACTTGGTGAAGATGGAGGGATCGAGCTGCTTCACGCGGTCCAGCAGGCGCAGCGAGTGGTAGTAGCGCGCGCCGGGGCGGATGGAGGGATACAGCCGCGGCACGGTTTCCAGGTTATGGTTGAACACATCCGGCCGGGCGGCCACCACCACCTCCAGCGCGCCATCCTTGCGCAGGAAGTCGGGCGTCAGCACCTCGATGGTCGTGCCGGGCGCGGCCGCGCGGATGGCGGCGATGGTCCGGGCGAAGTGCAGGGCGCCGCCGTCGCGCAGGTCGTCGCGGTCCACGCTGGTGACGACGACGTGGCGCAGCCCCATGGCGGCCACCGCCTCGCCCACCCGGCGCGGCTCGTCCTCGTCCAGCGGGCCGGGCATGCCGGTGGCGACGTTGCAGAAGGAGCAGGCGCGGGTGCAGGTCTCGCCCATGATCATCATGGTGGCGTGGCGCTGGGACCAGCACTCGCCGATGTTCGGGCAGGCCGCCTCCTCGCAGACCGTGACCAGCTTCTGCTCGCGCATCAGGGCCCGCGTCTCGTGATAGACCGGGTGGGTGGGCGCCTTCACCCGGATCCAGGCGGGCTTGCGCTGGATGGGGTTGTCCGGGCGGTGCGCCTTCTCCGGGTGGCGGGGGGCGCGGTGGTCAATCTCGATGCGGGCCATGGCTGCCCCCCTATATAGGCCGGCTCAGATGTGGATCACCCGGCCATAGGCGTCCAGGACCGATTCATGCATCGCCTCGCTCACCGTGGGATGCGGGAAGACGGTGTGCATCAGCTCGGCCTCGGTGGATTCCAGGGTGCGGGCGATGCCGTAGCCCTGGATCATCTCCGTCACCTCCGGCCCCACCATGTGCGCGCCCAGCAGCTCGCCGGTCCTGGCGTCGAAGACGGTCTTCACGAAGCCCTCAGGCTCGCCCATGGCGATGGCCTTGCCATTGCCGATGAAGGGGAAGCGGCCGACCTTCACCTCATGGCCGGCCTCCTTCGCGCGCGCCTCGGTCAGCCCGACGCTGGCGACCTGCGGGCGGCAATAGGTGCAGCCGGGGATGTTCAGCACGTCCATCGCATGCGGGTGCAGGCCGGCGATGTGCTCGACGGCGATGATGCCCTCATGGCTGGCCTTGTGCGCCAGCCAGGGCGCGCCGGCCACGTCGCCGATGGCATGGACGCCCGGCTCGCCGGTGCGGCACATGGCGTCAATCACGATGTTGCCGCGCTCCAGCTTCACCTTGGTGCCTTCAAGGCCGAGGTTCTCGGTGTTGGCGACGATGCCGACGGCGGAGATCATGCGGTCGGCGGTGATCTCGCTCACCTTGCCGTCCACCTCGACGATGGCGGTGATGGAATCGGCCGCCTTGCGCACGCCCTGCACGCGCGCCTTGGTCAGCACCTGCATGCCTTGCTTCTCGAAGGACTTGCGGACGAAGGCGCTGATCTCCGCATCCTCCACCGGCAGGATGCGGTCCATCACCTCCACCAGCGTCACCTTCGCGCCCATGTTGAGGTAGAAGGAGGCGAACTCGCTGCCGATGGCGCCCGAGCCGACGACGATCAGCGACTTCGGCATGGAATCGGGCACCATGGCCTCGCGGTAGGACCAGATGAGCGTCCCATCCGGCTCCATGCCCGGCAGCGCACGCGCGCGCGCGCCGGTGGCGAGGATGATGTTCTTCGCGGCCAGTTCGGTCGTCTTGCCGTCCTTGCCGGCCACCGCGACCTTGCCCGGCCCGGCCAGCCTCGCCGTGCCGTCGAACACCGTGACCTTGTTCTTCTTCAGCAGGTGCTTCACCCCGCCGGACAGCTGCCCGGCGACGGCGCGCGAGCGCTTAACCACCTTCTGGAAGTCGAAGCGCACATTGTCGGCGGCGAAGCCGTAGGCGTCCAGGCTGTGCAGCAGGTGGTTGATCTCGGAGGCGCGCAGCAGCGCCTTGGTGGGGATGCAGCCCCAGTTCAGGCAGATGCCGCCCAGGTGCTCGCGCTCCACCAGCGCGACCTTCATCTTGAGCTGGGCGCCGCGGATGGCGGCCACGTAGCCGCCGGGCCCGCCGCCCACCACCACCAGGTCGAAAGCCTCGGCCATCATGCGCTTCCTTCAGCAAGGCGGGTCAGGGCAGCGCCGCTGAGCCGCATGTCGGTCCATCCATCCCGCGCCACCGCGCCCATCGCCCGGTAGGCGGCGATGGCGGGCGCGTTCCAGTCCAGCACGTTCCATTCCACGAAGCCCGCGCCTTCGGCGATGGCGCGGCGCGCCACCGCGGCGAAGGCGGCGGTGGCGATGCCACGGCGGCGGAACTCCGGCTCCACGAAGATGTCCTCGATCCACAGCCCGGCGCGGCCGGCGAAGGTGGAGAAGGTGCGCGTCGCCACGCAGACCGCGACGGCACGCCCCTCCACCTCGCACAGCATGGCGTGGATCGCGCCCGCCGCCATGGCCTGCGCGATGTCGGCCTCCGTGGCGTGGAACTCGTGCTCCAGGCGCTCATAGGCGGCGAGGCCGCGCAGGAGGCGATGCACCTCCCCCGCCTCCTCCGCCGCCGCGTCGCGCCAGCCGGACACTACAGCATCAGGCTCAGCGGGTTCTCGATCAGCCCCTTCAGGGTCTGCATGAACTCCGCCGCCAGCGAACCATCAATCACCCGGTGATCCACGCTCAGCTGGCAGGTCATCACCGTCGCGATGGCCAGGGCGCCGTTCTTCACCACCGCCCGCTGCTCGCCCGCGCCCACGGCCAGGATGCCGGCCTGGGGCGGGTTGATGATCGCAGCGAAGTGGCTGACGCCGAACATCCCCATGTTGGAGATGCTGAAGCCGCCGCCCTGGAACTCGTCGGGCTTCAGCTTGCCGGACTTGGCGCGCGCCGCCAGGTCCTTCATCTCGTTGGAGATGGTGGAAAGGCCCTTGCGGTCCGCCCCCTTCACGATGGGCGTGATGAGCCCGTCCGGGATGGCGACCGCCACGGAAATGTCCACATCCTGGAACTGGAGGATCGCCTCCTCGGTCCAGGAGGCGTTCACGCCCGGATGCCGGCGCAGCGCCACCGCGCAGGCCTTGATGACCAGGTCGTTCACCGAAAGCTTGAAGGCCCCCGCCCCGTCCTTGGGCGATTGCGCGTTCAGCTCGCCGCGCAGCTTCAGCAGCGCGTCCAGCTCGATGTCCATCGCCACGTAGAAATGCGGGATGCTGGCCTTGGATTCCGACAGGCGCCGGGCGATGACCTTGCGCATGGTGGAGTTGGGCACGGCCGTGTGCGGCGCCGACACCGCCACGGGCGCAGGCGCGGGCTTCGGCGCGGCG
>JBEQBS010000284.1:0-4334 GCA_041639675.1 Rubritepida sp.
GCCGAGGCCCGCCGCACGGTCGCCGCCCTGGATGACGGCACCGAGCGCCCGATCATCGGCCTGGAGCCCTCCTGCCTCTGCACCCTGCGCGACGAGTTCCCGGCCCTGCTGCCCGGCGAGGCCGCCCGGCGCGTGGCCAAGCGCGCGAAGCTGGCCGGCGAGGCGCTGGCCGGCCGCCTGCCCGCGCTGAAGGCGGCGGATGCCAGCGCGCATATCCACGGCCATTGCCACCAGAAGGCCTTCGGCGCCTTCCCCGACGCGGTGAAGGCGCTGCGCCAGGTGCCCGGCATGGCCGTCACGCCCATCGCGTCCTCCTGCTGCGGCATGGCCGGCGCCTTCGGCTACGAGGCCGCGCATCAGGAGGCGTCGCGCGCCATGGCGGAGCTTTCGCTGCTGCCGGCGGTGCGGCAGGCTGCCGGCGCGGTGGTGGCCGACGGATTCTCCTGCCGGCACCAGATCCGCGACCTGTCGGGGAGGGAGGCCGTGCATTCCGTCGTGCTGCTGGACCGCGCGCTGTGAGGGAGGTGCTGGAGTTCTGGTTCAGCGAAGGGCCGGACAGCTTCCGCAAGGCGTGGTTCGTGAAGGACGACGCCTTCGACGACGCGATCCGCCGCCGCTTCGGCGCCCTGCTGGAACCGGCGCGCGAAGGCGCGCTGGATGGCTGGGCCGCGACGGCGGAGGGCGCGCTGGCGCTGCTGCTGGTGCTGGACCAGTTCCCGCGCAACCTGCATCGCGGCACGCCGCTGGCCTTCGCGTCCGACGCCAAGGCGCGCGCGGTGGCGCGGCAGGCGGTGGTGGAACGCCGGCAGGACCTGTTCCTGACGCCCACCCAGCGCGTCTTCCTCTACCTGCCCTTCGAGCATTCGGAGGCGATGGCCGACCAGGATCTCTCGGTGGCGCTGTTCGAGGGGCTGCGCGACGCCCCCCAGCACCGCATGCCCGGCGGCGCGATTGACTATGCCTGGAAGCACCGCGCGGTGATCCGGCGCTTCGGCCGCTTCCCCCACCGCAACGCCACGCTGGGCCGCGACTCCACCCCGGCCGAGCTGGCCTACCTGGCGCAGCCCGGCGCCGGATTCTGAGGAACCGAACTCCATGAAGCTCGTCGGCAGGATGCTGTCCCCCTTCGTGCGCCGCGTCGCGGCCACGCTCAACCTCTATGGCATGGAATGGGAAAGCTGGCCGCTTTCCACCGTCACCGACATGGCGGAGATCATGCGGGTGAACCCGGTGGGCCGCGTCCCGGTGCTCTACCTGCCCTCGGGCGAGGCGCTGCTGGACAGCGCCGCCATCCTCGACCACCTGGACGAGCTGGCCGGGGATGTCGCCCTGACGCCACGCGCCGGCCCGGCGCGCCGGCAGGTGATGCAGGCCACCGCCATCGCCCTTGGCGCCGCCGAAAAGTCCGTTGCGGCCCTTTATGAGGGGCAGCGCCGGCCGGAGGCGCTGCGCTGGCCGGAGGGGCTGGAGAAGCTGCTGGGGCAGGCCGGCGGCGGCTTCGCGGCGCTGGATGCGATGCTCGACGGGCAGGAGTTCCTCGCCCTCGGCCGGATGACGCAGGCCGACGTGACGGCCGCCATCGCCTACGACTTCGCCTGCACCACCATGCCGGATTGGGCGGCGGGCCGCGCCCCACGCCTTGCCGCCCTGCGCGACCGGCTGAACGCCGACACACGCATCGGCGGCACCCGCTTCACTGGTTGAACGGGGCTTGAAAAAGAACCCTTGACTTTTCTGCGAGAGGCTCAGCAACCGCCGGGCCTCTCGCATCCTTCCAGATGCAACGTGCACAAGTGGATTGGTGCGGCGCAGCAAAAAGGTCTTGCGCGCTGTCCTGTCTGCCCTAACTTGTGCATCGAGACCTGGGAGTGAGCGCAGCACGGCCTTCGGGGGAATCACTGGTTCCCCAGCCTTGAGGAGGGTCGCATGCTTCGTCGGAACCTGCTGCTGTCGGCGCTGGCCGCCCCGGCCGTCCTGCGCACCAACGCCGCCCGCGCCACCGAGGCGGTGGATGTGGAGTTGGTGCTGGCGGTGGATGTCTCCCGCTCGGTGGATGCCGAGGAGCAGGAGATGCAGATGCGCGGCTACGCCGCCGCCTTCCGTGACCCGCGCCTCGCCGAGGCGATGATGCGCGGCCCCATCGGCGCCGTCGCCGTCACCCTCTTCACCTGGAGCGACTGGAACATACAGGAGCACCTGGTGCCCTGGATGCGGCTGGACAGCCCGGCCACCTGCGAGCGCTTCGCCCGCGCCGTGGACGCCGCGCCGCGCCGCACCCACCTCTACACCTCCATCTCCGGCGCCATTGACTTCGCCGGGCGGCTGTTCGGCCAGGGCTTCGAGGGCACGCGCCAGGTGGTGGACATCTCCGGCGACGGCATCAACAACTCGGGGCGCGACATCGCCCAGGCGCGGCAGGAGGCGCTGGACCAGGGCATCATCCTCAATGGCCTGGCGGTGCTCGACCGCACCCCGCCCCCCGCCGGCCTTGGCCAGATGCAGCCGCTGGACGAATACTTCCAGGAGCGCGTGATCGGCGGCCCCGGCGCCTTCCTGATGGTGGCCGAGGGCTTCGAATCATTCGAGCAGGCGGTGCGCCGCAAGGTCATCCGCGAGGTGGCGCTGGACGCGCCGGCCGGGCCCCTGGTCGAGCGCGCCTTTGCCTGACGGCGCGGGCTGGGGCAGGCTGCGCCCATGACCCTGCGCCTCTTCTCCTGGCCCACCCCCAACGGCCACAAGATCCACATCCTGCTGGAGGAGCTGGGCCTGCCCTACGAGCTGGTGCCGGTGGACATCGGCGCCGGCGAGCAGTTCCGGCCCGAATTCCTTGCCATCACCCCCAATCACCGCATCCCCGCCATCGAGGATGACGGCTTCGCGCTGTTCGAGAGCGGCGCGATCATGCTGTACCTCTGCGAGAAGCACGCCTCGCCCCTGCTGCCGGCATCCGGCCCGGCGCGCGCCCTGTGCCTGCAATGGCTGATGTTCCAGATGGGCGGGGTGGGGCCGATGTTCGGCCAGTACAACCACTTCGCCGCCTATGCGCCGGAGAAGATCCCCTACGCCATCGAGCGCTACACCAACGAGGTGAACCGCCTGCACCGCGTGCTCGAGAAGCGGCTGGCCGAAAGCCCCTTCCTGGCGGGCCCGGACTACACCATCGCCGACATCGCCACCTTTCCCTGGGTCCGCAATCCCGACCGCCGCGGCATTGACCTCGATCATTTCCCCGCCGTGAAACGCTGGCATGATGCCATCGCCGCGCGGCCCGCCGTGCAGCGCGGCGTGCAGGTGCTGGCGCAGAACCAGCGCCGCGGCCCGATGACCGAGAAGGAACGCGAGAACATGTTCGGCGCCACCCAGTTCCAGGCCCGCTGAGACCATGGCGGAGATTGACCACATCGTCCTCGGCGCCCGCACCCTCGCGGAGGGCGCCGCCCATGTCGAGCGCATCCTGGGCGTGAAGTGCCAGCCCGGCGGCGTGCATGAGGGCGCGGGCACCCACAACATGCTGCTGGGCCTCGGCCCCGACTGCTACCTGGAGGTGATCGCCCCCGACCCCAACCAGCCGCAGCCCGAGCACCCGCGCATGTTCGACCTGGACGACGCGTCGGTGACGCTGATGCTGGAGGCCGGGCCCGCCCTGGTCGGCTGGGTGGCGCGCACCTCGGCCATGGATGCGCTGGTGGCCCGGCTGGGGCCACGCGGCGGGGAGATGCGGGAGATGCGGCGCGGCGACCTGCATTGGCGCATGGCCATCCCGCCCCAGCGGCAGGACATGGACAACCTGGTCCCCGCCCTCATCGAGTGGAAGGGCGAGCGCGCCGGGCGGCGGCTGAGGGACAGCCACATCCGCCTCGTCGCGCTGGAGGCCGAGCACCCGGAGGCCGAGCAGGTCCTGGCCGCCCTGGCCGACCGGGGGCTGGAAGGGGCGGTGAAGGTCCGCCGGGGTGCGCATCCGCGGCTGGTGGCCCGGCTGAGGGGGGCGGATGGCGTGGAGCACGTGCTCGCCAGCGGCTGATCCCGCCGGCGCGCAACACATCTCGTTTTCCCGCGCCCGACATGTTAGGAAGTTGCCCATGGGCCGGTCCATGCAACTTCCTGGGGTGTCAGGCCCCGTGCCGGTGCGCGCATGACGGCGCGCATCCTGGTGGTGGACGACATCGCCGCCAACCTGCGGCTGCTGGAGGCGAAGCTCGTCTCCGAGTTCTACGAGGTGATGCTCGCCTCCTCCGGCCCCGAGGCGATCCAGACCGCCATCACCCAGGTGCCCGACGTCATCCTGCTGGACGTGATGATGCCCGGCATGGATGGCTACGAGGTCTGCCGGGCGC
>JBEQBS010000285.1:0-4331 GCA_041639675.1 Rubritepida sp.
GATCTGAGGGCGGCGCGCGACGCGCGGGATGCCGGGCGCGACGTGGCGCCGCTGGCGCCCGCCCCGGATGCCGTGCTGCTGGACACCACGGAGATGGATGCCGATGCGGCCTTCGCCGCGGCGCTTGGGGTGATCGCGGCGAAAGTCAAGCATTCCGCTTGACTGGCGCGCCGATTGCGCCCATGTCACCGCCCGCATCCAATTCCGGGTGCCGGGTTGGCAGCGGGCCGTCACGCGCAGCCAGGGCCAGGAATGGCACGCCGTGCCGCGGGATGCGTCCTGCGGGGCGCAGGCAATGATACGCGGGGCGGCATCCGCCCCGGCATCCCCAGGACAGAACCGCCACATGGCAGAAGATTTCGCCGCTCTCCTCGACGAGATGCTCGGCGCCAACACCGGCTTCGCCGGTTCCGTCGTCACCGGCAAGGTCATCCGCATTGATGACGACGTGGCCGTGGTTGACGTCGGCCTGAAGAGCGAGGGCCGCGTCCCGCTCAAGGAATTCGCCCCCGCCGGCGCCAAGCCGGAAGTCCAGCCGGGCGATGTGGTGGACCTCTTCGTCGAGCGCTACGAGGACCGCGACGGCTCCATCGTGCTGAGCCGCGAGAAGGCCCGCCGCGAGGAGGCCTGGACCCTGCTGGAGAAGGCCTTCGCCGCCAACCAGCGCGTGGACGGCGTGCTGTTCGGCCGCGTCAAGGGCGGCTTCACGGTGGACCTCGGCGGCGCGGTCGCCTTCCTGCCCGGCAGCCAGGTGGACATCCGCCCGGTGCGCGACGTGGGCCCGCTGATGGGCCAGAAGCAGCCCTTCCAGATCCTCAAGATGGACCGCGCCCGCGGCAACATCGTCGTCTCCCGCCGCGCGGTGCTGGAGGAGACGCGCGCCGAGCAGCGCGCCGAGCTGGTGCAGGGCCTGAAGGAAGGCATGGTGCTGGACGGCGTGGTGAAGAACATCACCGACTACGGCGCCTTCGTGGACCTGGGCGGCGTGGACGGGCTGCTGCATGTGACGGACATCGCCTGGCGCCGCATCAACCACCCCAGCGAGGCGCTGACGATCGGCATGCCGGTCAAGGTGCAGGTGATCCGCTTCAACCAGGACACCCAGCGCATCAGCCTGGGCATGAAGCAGCTGATGGCCGACCCCTGGGACGGCGTGGCGCTGAAGTACCCGGTGAACGCCAAGTACAGCGGCCGCGTGACCAACATCACCGACTACGGCGCCTTCGTGGAGCTGGAGCCGGGCGTCGAGGGCCTCGTTCACGTGAGCGAGATGTCCTGGACCAAGAAGAACGTCCATCCGGGCAAGATCGTCGCCACCTCCGAGCAGGTGGACGTGATGATCCTGGACGTGGACGAGCCCAAGCGTCGCATCAGCCTCGGCCTCAAGCAGGCCCAGGGCAACCCGTGGGAGCTGTTCGTGCAGAACCACCCGCTGGGCAGCACGATCGAGGGCGAGATCCGCAACATCACCGAGTTCGGCCTGTTCATCGGCGTGGGCCCGGATGTGGACGGCATGGTCCACCTCTCCGACCTCAGCTGGGACCTGCCGGGCGAGCAGGCGATGGCGTCCTACAAGAAGGGCGACACCGTCAAGGCCAAGGTGCTGGACGTTGACGTGGAGAAGGAGCGCATCTCGCTCGGCATCAAGCAGCTGGAGGCCGACCCGGCCGCCGAGGTGCTGGACCGCGTGCGCAAGGGCGAGATCGTCACCTGCACCGTCACCAAGATCGAGGCAAATGGCATCGAGGTGAAGGTGGACGACGTGCTGACCGGCTTCATCCGCCGTGCGGAGCTGGCGCGCGACCGCCAGGACCAGCGCCCGGAGAAGTTCGCGGTGGGCGAGAAGGTGGATGCCCGCGTGGTGGCCGTGGACCGGGCGGCGCGCCGCCTGTCCCTGACCATCAAGGGCAAGGAGATCGAGGAGGAGCGCGAGGCCGTGCGCGAGTACGGCACCGCGGATTCCGGCGCCTCGCTGGGCGACATCCTCGGGGCGGCCATCCGCCGCCGGCGCGAGCTGGCCTCCGGCGACGAGTGACGCCGGGCGCCATCGCGGCGCATCGGTGCGGGGAGGGCGGGGGCTTCGGCTCCCGCCCTTTTTCATGCCCGGGGATTCCGTCGCGTTGGATGGGACTCGTCGCAGGGTCTGCTTGCAACACGCGCTGAATCCCGCGCCCGCCAAGGGCCACGGCGACAGCTTCAGCCAAATTGCCTTTTTCGAGAGATAGCGTTTCGGTTTTCCGTCCATTCCTTTTTAAAGACACAATTTCTGGTGAAGGCCCCTTACCGGATACCCGCCATGGTGGTATTTCTTCACACGCAGAACGTGTGGAGAGCCCAATGCGCATTCTTCTGGTTGAGGACGACCGCACCGCCGCCCGCGGCATCGCCTTCCAGCTCCAGCAGCACCGCATGGTGGTGGACATCGCCGATTGCGGCGCCGAGGCGATGGAGCTCGCCCGCCTCTACGACTACGACGCCGTGATCGTGGACGTGATGCTGCCGGACATCGAGGGCTACGAGGTCGTGTCCCGCCTGCGCGCGGCGCGGGTGGAGGCGCCGGTGATGGTGCTTTCCGCCATCAACAAGACCGCCGCGAAGGTGAAGGCGCTGGGCGCCGGCGCCGACGACTACCTGGCCAAGCCCTTCGACCCCGACGAGCTGGCGGCGCGCATGCAGGCGATGATCCGCCGCTCCAAGGGCTATTCCCAGCCGCGCATCCAGATGGGCGCCGTCTCGCTCGACCTCGCCGCGAAGGAGGTGGCGGTGCAGGGCCGCCCCGTGCACCTGACGGGCAAGGAATACGCTATCCTGGAGCTGCTGATGCTGCGCCGCGGCTCCGTGCTGTCGAAGGAGAACTTCCTGGACCACCTCTATGGCGGCATGGACGAGCCCGACGCCAAGATCATTGACGTCTTCGTCTGCAAGCTGCGCAAGAAGCTCCAGCAGGCGGGCGCGGCCAACATCATCGGCACCGTCTGGGGCCGCGGCTACATCGTGCGCGAGGCGCAGGCCCCGGCCTACCGCCCGGCGGCGGAGGATGCGCGGGCGATGCTGCCGGCGCTCTGAGGGCGCAGGAAGGCGCCCTGCCGCAGCAATGCCGCCTGGATGCCCTCCACCGGCAGCCGGCGCGGCGGCATTCCGGCGCGGGCGGCCTGCGCCGCCGCCACCCCGGCGGCCTGACCCGTGAGCCAGCATTGCGGGATTTCCCGCAGGAAGGAATGGCTGGTGGCGTCGCAGGCCAGATGCCGGCCCGGCGCCAGCAGCCCGTCCAGCCGCTCCGGCACCAGGGCGCCGTACGGGACCGAGACGCTGCCGAAGGCGGGGGCGAGGGAGGGGGAGACGCCGATCTCGTCCGCGCGCACCCGGCCATCCCAGTCCGCCCGGCGTACCGCCGCCACACCGTGCAGGCGCCGCGCGTGGCGCACGCCGAGCTGCGGGGCCGAGAGCATCAGGAAGGCATTGGCGAAGCCGGGCGCGCCGGCGCGGTATTCTTCCAGGTGCGCGGCCATGAGGCGGTGGGAGCGGATCTCCACCTCCGAAAGGTCGTCCACCACCACGGCGGAGAAGCCGGCCAGGCGCGGGCCCATGAACAGCGCCACGTCGTCGCGCCAGCTTACGAAGGCCTTGTCGAAGAAGCGGTGGCGCTCCCGCCCCGCTTGCAGGAAGGCGCTCCATTCCGCCGGGCGCTCGGCCCGCCAGCGCAGGTGGCGCGGCATGTCCACGCCGCCGAACAGCCAGGAGGTGTTCATGCAGCCATGGATGTCGCGCTCGTCCACATCGGCGTCGAAAGGCGCCCCGGCGCGGGCGTAGAGGTCGCCATCGCCCGTGGCGTCCACCGTGCAGGCGGCCAGGATGGCGCGGCGGCCCTGCTTGCTTTCGAAGGCGCAGCCGGCCACGGCGCCGGCTTCGTCCAGCAGCGGCTCGGCGCCCCAGGCGTGGAACAGGATCTCCGCGCCGGATTCCAGCACCATCTCCTGCGCCAGCAGCTTCATCGCCTCGGGGTCGCAGGTGGGGCTGTGGGTGACGGTGCCGTGGAAGGCGGCGGTGCGCGCGCCCCACCAGGCGGCGCTGGCGGCATCCTTCGCGCCCCAGGCGGCGCGGGGCGGGCCGGTGACGGCGCCCGGCGGCAGGCGGGCCAGGAATTCCTCGGCGAAGCCGCGGATCACCAGCCTGCCGGCCCAGTCGGTCATGCGGTCAATCCAGATCACCAGCCCGCCGGTGGACAGCCCGCCCAGGTGGTTGTGGCGTTCCAGCAGGATGACCCCCGCACCCTCGCGCGCCGCGGCCACCGCCGCCGCCACCCCGGCCGGGCCGCCGCCCACCACCAGCAC
>JBEQBS010000286.1:0-4318 GCA_041639675.1 Rubritepida sp.
AGCGGCGCGGCGGCGCACGGCGCGGCGCAGCGGCCAGGCCAGCAGCGCCAGCAGCGCGGCGCCCACCGCCCATTCCAGCAGCCTGCCCTCCTGCCACAGCCACACCCCGCCCAGCACCAGCAAGGAGAGCCAGGGCAGCAGCAGCACCAGGCCCAGCAGCCCTTCCGGCCACCAGGAAAGCCAGCGCCTCATCGCCGCCAGGCCCCGCGCAGCGCCTGGGTGAAGGCGTCGCGCACCTCGGCGGCCGGGGCGGGCTGGCCCAGGCGCCGGTGGGACAGGTAGGCGATGGCGGCCTCGCCCAGCGCCTTGGTCAGCGCGCCGGCGGCGGCGGCGTTGGCGGCCCCCGCGGCCACGCTGCCCGCGAAGGGGATGAGCTTCAGCAGTTCCGTCACGCCGTAGCGCAGGCCGAAGCCCAGCAGGGCGCCGGCGCCGATGAAGCCGAAGAACTCGCTGGCCGAGCGCCGCGTCCAGCCCAGGCCGAAGCGCGCGCCCAGGCTGCGCAGCATCAGCCCCTGCACGGTCGCCAGCCCGCCGATTCCCGCCACCGGCACCGGCACCGCCCCCGCCCCGGCCGCCAGGGCGGCATAGCCGTTGACGGTGCGCCGGGCGGCCCCGCGCAGCCGGTCCTGCCCCTCATCGGTGCCGATGCCGCGCAGCCGGGCCGCGACCTCGGCGGAGGCCGCCTCGATGGCCTCGCGCAGCGCCTCCAGCCGGTACAGGCGCGGGTGGTGGGTGCCTTGGGTGAAGTCCAGCGGCACGAAGGCATCGGCCAGGCCGGCGAAGGCGTCGCGCTGGGCCGCCAGCGCCCGGCGCAGCGCATCGGGGGCCGCCGATTCGTCCCAGGGTTCGGCATGGGCCTGGCCGGCGGGATACAGGCGGTGCAGGCCGGTCTGGGCCGCGACCACCGGCCATTCGGGGTGGCGGCGCCGCACCTCGGCCAGCACGGCGGCCAGGGCGGCCTGGTCGGGGTCGCCCGCCTGCATCACCGCCAGCACCAGATGCGCCTGGGATTCGGCGAAGCGGATGTCCTCGGCGGGGTCGTAGCGGGCCTCGCCCAGGCCGCGGGTGTCGAGGAAGCGCAGGATGGGCGCGCCCTCGGGCACGTCGTACAGCCGGGCGGTGCGGGTGCAGGGGGCGAAGCCGCGGCCGATCTCGGCGCGGCTGTCGCCGGTCAGGGCCTGGATGATGGCGGTCTTGCCGGCCTGGGTCTTGCCCAGCAGCCAGATCACCGGGGCCTGCGCCTCCGGCGGCGGGCCGGCGGCGCGGGTGAAGAGCGCGTCCTCGACGGCGGACCACAGGGCGTTCAGGCGGTGCAGCATCCCGCACAGAAGGTGCGGCCCCCCTGGGCGGGTTGCAAGCGGCTTGCCCTGCATCCCGATCCGCGGGCGCGGACCACGATCCAGACCGTGCCGGGAGGACGCTTCACCGCCTCGATGATCCCATCACGGCGGATCGTGCCCTACCGCCGCTCCGTCCGGCCGGTGAAGCGGCCCTGGGCGTCGTAGTGGCGCACCTCGCCGTTGCGCAGTTCGCTGCGGCCCTGGAACCGGCCTTGCGCGTCATATTGCCGCAGCGTGTCCCCGGAACGCTCGGTGCGGCCCTGGAACCGGCCCTGGGCGTCGTAGCTGCGGGCGCTGTCGCCGCGGAACTCGGTGCGCCCCTGGAAGCGGCCCTGCGCGTCGTAGTCCCGCCGGCCGTCGCCGCGCGTCTCGCTGCGGCCCTGGAAGCGGCCTTGCGAATCGTAGTGGCGCCCATCCTCGCTGCGGCCCTCGAAGCGGCCCTGCGCGTCGAATTCGCGGCGCGTCTGCGCCGGGGCTTCGGGGATGGTGAGCAGCAGGGCTGCGAGGAAGGCGGGCCACATGAGGGGAGACTTGCCCCCGCCCGTGGCGCCTTCAAGGCAGCAATCGGGCGATCGTGACCAGGCGCTCGGTGCGGTCCTCCAGCTCCAGGCTGGTGGGGATGGGGTATTCGGCCAGGGGTTCCAGCCCCTCGCGCGGCAGGTAGGCGCGGCCGGGATCGGCCAGCAGCACCTCGGCGCCCGCCGCCGCCGTGGCGCGCAGCCAGGGCAGGATGTGCGCGGTCATCGGCGCCTCGTAGCAGACATCGCCGGCCAGGATCACGTCCCAGCGGTTCGGGCTGCCCACCACGTCGCCGGGCGGGGTGGCCAGCGCCACGCCGTTCAGCGCGGCATTCAGCCGGCAGGCGGCGAGCGCCATGGGGTCTATCTCCGCGCATTCCACCCGCGCGCCGCGCAGGGCGGCGGCGATGCCGGCGATGCCGCAGCCGGCGGCGAAGTCCAGCACGCGCTTGCCGTGCAGCGGCGGGCCGTCCAGCACCTGCCGCGCCAGGGCCTGGCCGCCCGGCCAGGCGAAGGCCCAGAAGGGCGGGGCGATGCCGGATTCGCGCAGGAAGGCCTCGCTGGCCTGCCAGATGGGGGTGATCTCGCTGGCCAGGTGCAGGCGGATCTCCGGCACCACGGCGGCGGTGCCGATGGCGGTCTGCGCCGCGATGAAACCCTCCGCTGGCGGCCGATTCAGACCTCCGGGCCATCCGGCCCTGCGGCCATCGGGCGCGGTCACAGCCGCCCCAGCAGGATGGCCAGCGCCACCAGCAGCCCGACCTCCCGGTTCGCCTTGAACAGCACCAGGCATTGCGCGGGGTCGTGGATGTCCAGCACCTTCGCCTGGCGCCACAGCATGCCGGCGGGCACGCTCAGCGCCAGGAAGAAGGCCCAGGACAGGCCGGCGGCCAGCCCCGCCGCCGCCAGCAGCGCCAGCGCGGCGCCGTAGCAGCCCAGCAGGAAGGCCGGCGTGCGCGCGCCCATCCGCCGTGCGGTGGAGCGGATGCCGACCAGCGCGTCATCCTCGCGGTCCTGGTGGGCGTAGATGGTGTCATAGCCCAGGATCCAGGCGATGGCGGCGGCGTAGAGCCACCAGGCCGGCCCCGGCAGCGCGCCGGTGGCGGCCGCCGCCCCCAGCAGCGCCCCCCAGCCGAAGGTGAGGCCCAGCACGAATTGCGGGAAATCCGTCACGCGCTTGGCCAGCGGATAGAGCACCACCGGCACCAGCGACAGCACGCCCACCGCAATGGCGAAGCCGTCGAACTGCACCAGCACCGCCAGGCCCACGGCGCAGAGCAGGCCCAGGAAGGCCAGCGCCTGCACCGGCGAGACGGCGCCGGAGGCCAGGGGGCGGCCGCGCGTGCGCTCCACCTGGCGGTCCAGCTCACGGTCCCACAGGTCGTTCACCACGCATCCCGCCCCGCGCATGGCGAAGGCACCCAGGAGGAACAGCAGCGCCAGCCAGGCGCCCTGCCCCGGCGTGGCGGCGAAGAGGGCGATGGACCAAAGCCCGGGCAGGTAGAGCAGCCAGGCGCCGATCGGCCGGTCGAAGCGCGCCAGCAGCGCATAGGGGCGCCAGGCGGCGGGCAGCCGCGCCACCCAGCCGCCGTCGCGGATGTCCGTGTAGCCTTGCATGGGCGCAGGAGGCACGGCATGGGGGCGCATGTCCATCCCGCGCATCTTCCACGAGGCGCCCCTGGCCGAGGGGGCGGAGGTCGCGCTGACGCCGGCGCAGGCGCACCACCTGGGCACCGTGCTGCGCCGCGCGGCGGGGGCGGAGCTGCGCGCCTTCAACGCGCAGGACGGCGAGTTCGCGGCCACGCTGACCGCCTTGCGCAAGGAGCGCGGCGCCATGCGCCTGGGCCCCCGCCTGCGCGCCCCGGCGCCGGAGCCGCCGCTGCGCCTGCTGCTGGCCTGCCTGAAGCGCGAGGCGATGGACTGGGCGGTGGAGAAGGCCACCGAGCTCGGCGCCACCGCCATCATGCCGGTGCTGACGCGCCGCTGCGTGGCGACGCACGCGAACACGGAGCGCCTGGCCGCCATCGCCCGCGCCGCGGCCGAGCAATGCGAGCGCCTGTCCGTGCCCGTGGTGGAGGAGGCCCGCCCGCTGCATGCCGTGCTGGATGCATGGCAGGGCGGCGCGCTGCTGGTGGCGGCCGAGCGCGCGGGCGCGCGGCCGCTGCATGCGCTGCTGCCGGCCGGCGCCCTGCTGGTCGGCCCCGAGGGGGGGTTCGAGCGCCATGAGCTTGACGACCTCGCCCGGCGCCCCTTTGTTACGCTGGCCTCGCTCGGCCCGCGCATCCTGCGCGCGGAAACGGCGGCGGTGGCAGGTCTGGGCGCGCTGTCCTTCGCGCTCCACGCAGTTGAGGTGGAAGCGGAGCGATGATGCGTCGTCCTGAAGACCCGGCCGCGCAGGGCGCGGCGCGTGCCGCGCGGGCGGCGGGCTGGGCACGGCCTGACGCCGACATGCCCTTCCCG
>JBEQBS010000287.1:0-4317 GCA_041639675.1 Rubritepida sp.
TGCTCTTCCGATCTTGTCGCGCAGCCTGAACTTCACCGCGCTGAACACCCTGGCCTTCGCCGACCTGCCGAAGGAGAAGCTGTCGGCCGGCACCGGCTTCTACGGCATGGCGCAGCAGATGCCCGGCGCGGTGGCGGTGGTGCTGGCCACCGCCAGCCTGGAGGCGGCGCGCCACTGGCGCGGCGACGGCGCGCTGGTGCCGGCCGACTTCACCGCGGCCTTCCTGGTGGCGGCGCTGGTGGTGCTTGCCGCCGTGCCGGGCTTCCTGGCGCTGCCCCGCAACGCCGGGGCGGCGGTGTCCGGGCACCGCGCCGGGTAGGCGCTACACTTGGCCGATCTTGCGCGCATTGGCGCGCACGCGGCGGCGGGCGGGGGCCATGGCGGCGCGGGCGACGGCCTCGGGCTGCGCGCCGCCCATGGCGGCCAGGGCCGCCTTCACCGCGCCCTCGGCGAAGGCGCGCTGCTTCTCGGCCCCCAGCGCCGCCAGGCGCGGGCCGGCGGCCAGCGGGTTCAGCATCATCTGCGCGCTGTGCATGGCGAAGACCCAGCCGGCCTCCGCGAACCAGGCATAGGCGGCGAAGGGGTTGGCGGGGGGCTTGCGCGTCATCCCTCCGTCATAGCGGCTGCCTTGCTGCGATGCAGCATAAATGCGCGTCAGCCCAGTTCAGCCAATACCTGCGCCGTGTGCTCGCCCAGCGCCGGGGCCGGCGCCGTCCAGGGGCCGATGCCCGGGATGGCGGGCACCGGCAGCGCGCCCAGCCCGGGCTGGTCCATCAGCGGCGCGGCGCCGATGGCCTGCACATGCGGCTCGGCCAGGAAGTCCAGCGGGGTGTTCACCCGGTCGGCCAGCAGGCGGGCGCCTTGCAGCAGCGCCACCCATTCCGCCGCCGGGCGGGTGGCGAAACCGGCGCGCAGCAGGGCCAGCAGCGCCGCCTTGTTGGCCGCGCGGTCGGCGAAGCGGGCGAAGCGCGGGTCCTCCAGCCATTCCGCACGGCCGAGGGTGCGGCAGAAGGATTGCCATTCCTCCTCGCGCACCATGGCCAGCATGAACCAGGCGCCGTCGCTGCCCTGATAGGTGCCGGCCGGCACGTTCAGCTCGGCCGGCACGCGGCCCAGCAGGCCGGATTCGGCGATGGGCAGCACCAGCAGCGCCGCCGTGGCCTGGATCAGCGCCACATCCAGGTGGCGGCGGCGCGGGGGCGCGCCTTCCCGCCGGTCGCGCGCCTGCTCGGCCAGGGCGGACTGGCAGGCGGCGAAGGCGGAAAGCCCGGTGAAGACATCCACCGGCAGGGTGGGCAGCCGGTGCGGGATGCCGTCGGCGCCGATGTTGCAGGCCGCCAGCCCGGCGAATGCCTGGGCCACGCCATCGGTGCAGGGGCGCTCGCGCAGCGGCCCCGCCTGCCCGAAGCCGGAGATGGAGACGCACACCGCATCGGGCTTCGCGGCCCCCGGCCCCAGGCCGATGCGCGCGGCGACGCCGGGGCGGAAGGCCTCGATCAGCACATCCGCCCGCGCCGCCAGCCGTGCCGCCCGGACCTGGCCCTCCGCCGTGGCGAGGTCGAGCACCACCGCCTCCTTGCCGCGGTTGAAGACGGTGTGCATGACGCTGTGGCTCTCGTGGCGCGTGGTCAGCCCGCGCGACCAGTCGCCCCTGGGGGGCTCCAGCTTCACCACCCGCGCCCCGGCCTGGGCCAGCAGCATGCCGCAATAGGGGCCGGCGATGCCCTGCGCGGCATCCAGCACGAAGAGGCCCTGGTAGGGTCCTGGCATCGGTGGTGTCCTTCCTCCGCAGCGGCCGGTTCACGCCGCCGCCGATCGGGCGCTATCGTGCCGCCGGAACAGGAAATGTCCATGCACGCCACCCGCCGCGCCGCGCCGCTGCTCCGCTTCGCCATGCCTGCGCCGATGGGCGGGGCCGAATGACCCCCCATGCCGAATGGGCGGCCACCCTGCTGCGCCTGGCGATGGGGGTGATGTTCCTGGCCCATGGCGTGCTGTGGAAGCTGGTGCAGGCGGGGCCGCAGCACGTGATCCCCTGGTTCGTGTCCCAGGGCTATCCCTGGTGGTTCGGCTGGGTGGTGATCGCCGCCGAAAGCCTGGGTGGGCTGGCCCTGCTGCTGGGGGTGAAGGTGCGGCTGGTGGCGCCGGCCCTGGCCGTGCTGATGGCCGGCATCACCTGGCACCAGCTCCCGAATGGCTGGCTCTACACATACCCCAATGGCGGCTGGGAGTACCCGGCCTTCTGGACCGTGGCGCTGGTGGCCCTGGCCCTGCTCGGCCCCGGCAAGGGAGCGTTGCGCGCATGAAGGCCGTGGTCTGCGATTCCTGGCGCCCCTGGGAGGCGATGGAACTGCGCGAGGTGCCGCCCCCGGTGCCCCGCCCCGGCCAGATGCGGCTGCGGGTGGAGGCGGTGGGCGTCTCCTTCGCCGCGCAGCTCGTCGTGCAGGGCAGGTACCAGCGCAAGCCGCCCCTGCCCTTCTCCCCGGGCACCGAGGTGGTGGGCACGGTGCTGGAAGGCCCCATCCCCGCCGGCACCCGCGTCTTCGCCGCGCTCGACTGGGGCGGGCTCGCGGAGGAAGCGGTGTGCGACGCCATCCTGTGCATGCCCATCCCCGATGGCGTGCCGGACCCGCTGGCCGGGGTGGCCATGGCCATCTCCTACCCCACCGCCGCCGCGGCGCTGATGTGGCGCGGGCGGGTCGGGCCGGGCGACTGGGTGCTGGTGCATGGCGCGGCCGGCGGCGTCGGCCTCGCGGGGGTGGAGGTGGCGAAGGCGCTGGGCTGCCGCGTGGTCGCCCGCGCGGCGGCCGCCAAGCACGCGCTGCTGCACGAGCGCGGCGCCGATCTGGTGCTGGACAGCGCCCTGCCCTTCCGCGACGCGGTGCGCCAGGCCACCGGCGGCGTGAGCTGCGTGCTGGACGTGCTGGGTGGCGCCAGCTTCGACGAATCGCTGCGCTGCCTGGGCAATGGCGGCACGCTGGTCACGCTGGGCTACGTGGAGGGCGGCATCCCCTCCGTGCAGGCCAACATCCTGCTGCTGAAGAACATCGCCGTCGCCGGGCTGAACTGGGGCACCTATATCGGCTGGTCGCCGGGCGATGGCCGGGAGGGGCATTCGCCCCGCGTGCGCGCCCTGTGGGCGCAGCTCGCCGCCTGGTGGGCGGAAGGCCGGCTGCGCCCGGTGGTGCATGCGCGCTTCGGCCTGCACCAGTTCCGCGAGGCGATGGCCGAGGTGGCGGCCCGGCGCTCCGCCGGGCGGGTGGTCATCACGCCCGGTGAGTGACGGCGCGTCGCCGGCCGGAGGGCGGACGACGGCATCCTGCCGTCCGGCCCTGGACCCTGGCCGCGGAAGCCCCGGCGCCTGGCCTGTCCGCCATGCCCATCCCGGCCGATGCCGCCCGCATTACCCGGCGCCGGCACGGCCGGTTGCCGTCCGCCTACCCCTTCCGCCCCAGGAAGGCGGCGAAGATCGCCTGCGCCTCGGCGCTGGCCAGCCGCTCGCCGAAGGCCTGGAACTCGGCCGCCATCGCCGCATCCAGCGCCGCCTCCTCCGGCGCGCGCAGCAGGCGCTTGGTATCGCGCAGGGCTTCCGGCGGCAGGGCGGCCAGGGCATCGGCCATGGCGCGGGCGGTGGCCTCCACCTCCCCATCCGGCACCGCCCGCGTCGCCAGCCCGGCGGAGGCGGCCTCGCTGCCCGCGATGGGCGCGCTGGCCATCAGCCACCAGCGGGCGCGGGCGGCGCCGACGCGGCGCGCCAGCAGCAGCGAGGACCCGCCCTCCGGCACCAGCCCCAGCTTCGTGAAGGGCATCAGCAGCTTCGCCGTCTCGCTCACCACCACGGCATCGCAATGCAGCAGCAGCGTCGTGCCGATGCCCACCGCATGGCCGCGCACCGCCGCCACCAGCGGCTTGCCGAAGCGGCGCAGGGCCGCAAGGAAATGGAACGCCTCGGAAGGGCCGTCGCCGCGGCCGCCGGCGAAATCCGCCAGGTCGTTGCCCGCGGTGAAGTCCGCGCCGCCGGCCAGCAGCACCACCCGCACCGCGGGGTCGCCGTCGGCGTCGCGCAGGCCGTCGGCCAGGGCGCGGTACATCGCCTGGGTCAGCGCGTTCTTCTTGTCGGGCCGGTCGAGGCGCAGCACGCGCACCGCCCCCTCGGTCATGACCTGCACGCTCATCCGTCGTTCCCTCCCCGCCCTCAGAGTCTGACTCAAAAGGGGTCATGGGCGTGCGGCGCGTCGGATGAGGAGTTGGATGGTGGCGATGTGCATGAAGGCGGCGGCGACGGCGGCGCGTCCTTCGTAGTCGCGCGCCAGGCGT
>JBEQBS010000288.1:0-4284 GCA_041639675.1 Rubritepida sp.
CGCCGTGGCGCCGCAGCCCGCGCCGCTGGCCGCGCCCACCGAGTGGCGGGCCGTGGTGGCGCTGGCCCATGGCGCCGCGCCGCTGCTGCATGCCCACCTGCTGCACGATGTCCACCCGGTGCGGGTGGAGCCGCCGCTGCTGGAGATCCGCGTCCGCCCCCAGGCCCCGCGAGACCTGGGCGCGAAGCTGGGCGCGCTGCTGGAGGAGAAGACCGGCCGGCGCTGGACCATCGCGCTGACGAACGCCCCCGGCGGCCCGACCCTTGCCGAGCAGGCCGCCACCGCCGAGGAAGGGCGCCGCGCCATGGCGCGCAGCCACCCGCTGGTGCTGGCCATCCTGGAAACATTCCCCGGCGCGAAGCTCGAAGCGGTGCGCGACGCCGGCACCGACGCCTACGGCCTCAAGCCCGTGGTGGCCGAGGAGGAGCCGGAGGACCTGCCGGACTTCGCGCCGCCGGATGCCGAGCCCGTTGATTTTTCCGAGGAGGACTGAGCATGAAGAACCTGGGCAACATGCTGAAGCAGGCGCAGCAGATGCAGACGCGCATGCAGGACATGCAGGCGAAGCTGGAGGCCACCGAGGTCGAGGGCCAGGCCGGAGCCGGCATGGTGAAGCTCCGCCTCACCGGCAAGGGCGACCTGCGCCGCGTGGCCATTGATCCCTCGCTGATGGCGGCCGACGAGCGCGAGGTGCTGGAGGACCTGCTGGTCGCCGCCCATGCCGACGCCAAGCAGAAGGTCGAGGCGATGATGGCCGAGGAGATGCAGAAGGCCACCGCCGGCATGGCCCTGCCGCCGGGGCTGAAGCTGCCCTTCTAGAATCCCCACCGCGGTTTTTCCCTGCGCTTCGCTGCGGGAAAAACCGTCGCGGGGGCCCCGACTGGGCGTTGCTCCTGCGGGGTTGGGCTCATCCTGCCGTGGCGGAGCCACGGCAGGGCGCCGGGGGGCGGAAGGCGGCCCTTGGCCGCGGCGGGGGTGGTCCTGCACGCCGGATGAGCGTTTTTCCGGCGTTTCGCCGCGGGAAAAACGGTGATGGGCACCCCATATCCGCAGTGGTCCTGGGGGCTTCGGCTCCATTGCCCGGAGGGGGCTCCAGGGCGTGTTGGGGCGGCCCGGGGCCGCGGCAAAGGGGCATTGCGTTGCGGCCGAACACCGATCCTGTCGAGCACCTGATCGCGCTGCTGTCGCGCATTCCCGGGCTGGGGCGGCGCTCGGCGCGGCGGGCGGCGCTGCGCATGCTGGCGGATCCCCAGGCGCGCATGCTGCCGCTGGCCGAGGCGCTGCGCGCGGCCGCCGAGGCGGTGAAGCCCTGCCGCATCTGCGGCAACCTGGACAGCCGCGACCCCTGCCTGGTCTGCGCCGACCCTACGCGCGATGCCGGGCTGATCTGCGTGGTGGAGGGCGTGGCGGACCTCTGGGCGCTGGAGCGCGCCCATGCCCACCAGGGCACCTACCACGTGCTGGGCGGCACGCTCTCGGCGCTGGCCGGCACGGGGCCGGAGGACCTGTCCATCGCCCCCCTGCTGCGCCGGGCGCAGGACGCGCATGAGGTGATCCTGGCCCTGCCCGCCACGGTGGAGGGTGCCAGCACCGCGCATTACCTGGCCGAAAGGCTGGAGCCGGCGGGGGTGGTGGTGACTCGGCTGGCGCAGGGGGTGCCGATCGGCGGCGCGCTGGACGTGCTGGATGACGGCACCCTGGCGGCGGCGCTGCGCGCCCGGCGCTGAGCCCGGCGCCCCAAGCCGGCCCGGATTCACGTTTCCAGACCATGCGGCCCTGCGGCGATCCGGGAGCCCACACCAGCCCGGATTCACGCCTCCGGGCCATGCGGCCCTGCGGCGATCCGGGCTAGCCGTCCGAGCGCGGCACCCAGGGCATGCGCGCGACCTCGATGCCCTCGTCACGCAGCGCCTCGGCCTCGGCGTCGCTGGCCTCGCCGTAGATGCCGCGCTCCTCGGCCTCGCCCTTGGCGATGCGGCGCGCTTCCTCGGCGAAGTTCGTGCCGACATAGTCGCAATTCTTCTCGACCTCGGCGCGCATGCGCTGCAGCAGCGCCAGCACCTGCGCCGGAATGGCGCCGCCGGCCGATACCGGGGCCGGGACGGGCGCCGGCCTGGCGACCGGCGGCGCGTCAGGCTCGGCACGGCCCTTCACGCCCGGCGCCTTGGCGATGGAAGGCGCCATCAGCGCCTTGCGCACCCGCGTGTCGCCACACGCGGGGCATTCGACCAGGCCGGCGGCGGCCATGCGGTCATAGGCCGCGCCGTCCTTGAACCAGCTTTCGAAGTCATGGGCGTTGTCGCAACGCAGGGCGAAGCGGATCATGATGCCATCAAGATAGGCTGGCACTCGGGAATGTCGAGTGCCAGGCCCGAGGAAGCGTGGCCGCGAAGGGTCGGCGCCCTGCGGCCGAGGGCGGATCAGACCCCCTTCCGGCCTTCAGGCCAGGAGGGCGTCCAGCTTCCCGGCGCGGTCCAGCGCCGCCAGGTCGTCCGAGCCGCCGATGGGCTGCCCGTTGATGAAGATCTGCGGCACGCTGGTCCGCCCGCCGGAGCGCTGCTTCGCCTCCTCGCGCGTCTTCGAGCCGGCCTCGGCGCTGTGCTCGACGTAGGAAACGCCCTTCCTGTCCAGCAGCGCCTTGGCGCGGGCGCAATAGGGGCACCATAGGCTGGTGTAGATCTCGATCTCGGCCATGCGCGCGATAACGCCGCAGCACCCGGCCGGTCGTCAAGGCATCCATGCCTGCCCGCCGCAGGGCATCCAGCGTCATGCCCAGCGCCTTCCGTCCTTCGGCATCCAGACGGTCGAAGTCCGCCTCCAGCGCGGCGAGGTTCCCGCGCGTCAGGTCTTCCAGGATGATCTCTTCGATCGCCTTGCCGAAGACGAGTGCCATGGCCGTGCGGCGTAGCACGGGCCACCACTGCGGCGCACGGCCTGCCATCGCAGCCGCCAGGGCGCGGGCCTCCCGCGCGTTTCCCGTTGCCAGCGAACGGATGACCTGCGCCCCGACCACGCCGCGAGGTCGGCGGGAACCCTGATGCGGAGATACCAGGTGGAGGGCCGCTTCTGGCAGTACGGACTGGGCATCGCTTCCCACGACGTGTGACACAAAGGGGTGTCACCACGCGGTCCGCGGGAAATTTCCTTCAATGGAATCAATGGCTTGGGGCAGGAATGTCCCCGGCGGGATTCGAACCCACGGCCCCAGGATTAGGAATCCTGTGCTCTATCCTGCTGAGCTACGGAGACGCCGGGGAGCGCATACCACGCCCCCCCGGCGCCGTCCAAGTCAGATCCCGGCCGTCTGCCCGGCCGCCTCGCGCCGCGCATATTTCAGCGTCGTCTCCTCGATCGTGGCGCCGATCAGCTCCGCCGTCTTCTGCTCCTCCGCCAGGCTCTCGCGCAGCAGCGGCACCGCCTGCGCATCCCCCGCCGCCTCCGCCAGCGCGATCAGCGAGCGGTAGGCCGCGATCTCGAAATGCTCGAAGGCGTAGTTGGCGAAGGTGTTCTTGAGGATCTCATCCTCCATCGGCGCATGCGCCAGCGCGGCGATGTTGCCGGTCAGCCCCGTCACGAAGTCCTTGAAGGCGGAATGGCTGGTGCCGTGCCGCTCCAGGATCGCCTCCAGCCGCTTCTGCTGCCCCTCGCTTTCCGCCAGGTGCGTGCGGATCATCATCGCATGCTCGGGGTAGTTCTCGATGCGCTCAAGCTGGCGCGACAGCAGCTGGATCGCCTGCGCCTCCAGCGCATGGGCGTTCCGCAGCCCGGTCAGGTAGGTTTCGTGCACCGAGTCGGCCATGATGGGAATCTCCATGAAGGGGAATGATGCGGCGCCAACGCCCCGCTTGCCGCATCGGTTGGCCCGGCGCACAAGGCGCGAACATGCCGCCCCCCTCCCCCCGCCTGCTGCTGCCGGAAGCGCCCGCCCTGGTCGCCGGCTTCGGCCGCGCCACGGTGCTGACGCCCGATGGCGAGGTGCTGGCGATGACGCCGCGCGAGGCCGCGGCATTCCTGGCGGAGAACCCGCCGCCGGTCCTGGTCCATGCCCCCGCCACCGCCCGCCGCCTGGAGCTGCCCGGCCTCCCGGATGCGCCGGACCTGCTGGAGCTCTTCGCCTTTGCCTGCCCGGCCGAGCTGGCGCCCCCCACCCCGCGCGGACTGGCGCTGGTGCTGGGCCTGCCGCTGCCGAAGGATGACGAGGCCGCGGCCATGCTGCTGCCGGAGATCGCCACCGCCCTGCTGCGCCGCCTGGCCGGGCAGGCCGGCACCGAGGCCGGGCGGGGC
>JBEQBS010000289.1:0-4309 GCA_041639675.1 Rubritepida sp.
ACCCCGCCGGCGCCGCCGTGCCCCCCGCCGCCGCGCTTGGCCTGGGCCCCGACGGCACCACCGCCCCCCTGCGCGTGGCCCTGGCCCTGCTGCGCGCGCCGGGCGACCTGCCGGCGCTGCTGCGCCTGGCGCGGGACAGCGCGCGGGCCATGCGCCGGCTGCGCCTTGCGGCGGCGGCGCTGCGCGCGTAATCCAGCCGCAAACGCCAGGGGACCCACGCCATGAACCGTCGCCAGATCCTCGCCGCCCTGCCGGCCATGGCACTTCCCGTGCCCGCCTTCGCGCAGGATTTCCCGAATGGCCCGGTGCGCGGCATCGTCCCCTTCGCCGCCGGCAGCGCCACCGACACCGTCGCCCGCCTGTTCGGCGAGAAGATGCGCGAGGTGCTGGGCCAGCCCGTGGTGGTGGAGAACCGCGCCGGCGCCAATGGCCTGATCGGCGCCGAGGCCGTGGCCCGCGCCCCGGCGGACGGCCAGACGCTGCTTTTCGGCACCAACTCCACCAATGCCGCCGCCAACGCCCTGTTCCGCCGCGTGCCCTTCGACATGGAGCGCGACTTCGCCCCGGTCTCGCTGCTCTGCTCCGTGCCGCTGCTCGTGGCGGTGGCGGCCAATTCCCCGCACCGCACCCTGGCGGACCTGCTGGCCGCCGCCCGCGCCCGGCCGGAGGGCATCACCTACGCCTCCGCCTCCGCCTCGCAGCGCGTCTCGACCGAGATGCTGGCCTCCATGGCCGGGGTGAAGCTGCTGCACGTGCCCTACCGCGCCTCGCCCGCCGCCGTGCAGGACCTGATCGCCGGCCGGGTGGACCTCTTCGTGGCCGACCAGGCGGTGATCCTGCCCGGCGTGCAGGGCGGCCAGCTCCGCGCGCTAGGGGTGACGACGAAGGAGCGCTCGGCGCAGCTGCCGGACGTGCCGAGCGTGGCCGAGCAGGGCCTGCCGGACTACGAGATCTTCGCCTGGTTCGTGCTCTGCGCGCCGGCCGCCACCCCGGCCCGCGCGCTGGAGCGCCTGAACGCCGCCGCCCGCCATGCCGGCGCCGACGCCACCCTGCGCGAGCGCCTGGGCACCGGCATGGGCATGACCGTGAAGACCGGCAGCCCCGAGGAGGCCCGCGCCTTCATGCGCGCCGAGACGGTGAAGTGGACCAACGCCATCCGCGCCGCAGGGATCGAGCCGGAGTGACCTTGCGGGAAGCCCTGGCCACCCCCCATGTGAGGGCGCCATGATTGACCCCTTCGGCCGCAGCGTCACCTACCTCCGCGTGTCCGTGACGGATCGCTGCGACCTCCGCTGCGTCTATTGCATGGCGGAGGACATGACCTTCCTCCCCAAGAGCGAGGTCCTTTCCCTGGAGGAGCTGGACCGCCTCTGCGGCGCCTTCATCCGACTGGGCGTGCGCAAGCTGCGGCTGACGGGCGGCGAGCCGCTGGTGCGGCGCAACGTCATGTCGCTGGTGGAATCGCTGGGCGCACGCATCGGGCATGGGCTGGACGAGCTGACGCTCACCACCAACGGCACCCAGCTGGCGAAGCACGCCGAAGGGCTGGCGAAGGCCGGAGTGCGCCGCATCAACGTCTCGCTCGACACGCTGGACGCCGCGCGCTTCACCGCCGCCACCCGCTGGGGCGACATCGCGAAGGTGCTGGAAGGCATCTACGCCGCCAAGGCCGCCGGGCTGCACGTCAAGATCAACGCCGTGGCGCTGAAGGGCGTGAACGAGGACGAGTTCGACCGCATGCTGGAATGGGCCGGCGGGCATGGCTTCGACCTCTGCCTGATCGAAACCATGCCGCTGGGCGAGATCAGCGGCGACCGCACCGACCAGTTCCTGTCCCTGGGCGAGGTGAAGCGCCGGCTGGACCAGCGCTGGACGCTCGCGCCCACCAGCTTCACCACCGGCGGCCCCGCGCGCTACTACGACGTGGCGGAGACGGGGGCGCGGCTGGGGCTCATCACGCCGCTGACGCACAATTTCTGCGAATCCTGCAACCGCGTGCGGCTCACCTGCACCGGCACCCTCTACATGTGCCTGGGCCAGGAGGACGCCGCCGACCTGCGCGCCCCCCTGCGCGACCCCGCCCTGGGCGATGCGGGGCTGGAGGAGGCCATCCGCGCCGCCATCGGGCGCAAGCCCAGGGGCCATGACTTCGTGATCGAGCGCGCGCGCGACCCCGCGGTGCGCCGCCACATGAGCGTGACCGGCGGCTGATGCTCGACGGCCTCGCCACCCGCCTGACGCCGGCCGGCCTGCCGGACTGGACCGGCCTGGTGCTGCTGGGCGTGCTGCTGCTGCTGGCGCTGTGCATCGCGCTGATGCCCTTCAGCGTCTTCGGCGTGAAGGGCCGGCTGGACGCCATCGAGGCCCAGCTGGACGAGCTGCGCGCCGAGCTCCGGGGCCTGGCCGTACGCCTGGCCGAAGGCCGCGCCCCGCGCGACTGGAGCGGCGGCAGCGACCTCGACCTCGGCGCGCCGGTGGCGGAGGAGCGGCCGCTGCCCCGCAGCCAGCCCGCCCCGCCGCCCCGCGGCCGCAACGAGCCGCGGATCACCTGGCCGCGCGGCTGAGCGCGCGCTACTGCGCCACCAGTCGGCCGCCGGAGGCCGTCACGCTGGTGATGCGGCAGATGTCCACCTGGCGGATCTCCAGCGCCTGGCCGTTGTCCAGCACGGCGCGGAAGTCGTAGAGGCCGGAATAGGCGGCGGTGAAGCGCCGGCTCTGCCCGTTCGGCAGCACGCCGGTGCCCAGCTCGTCGCGCGTCCAGTTCGGGTTGCTGCTGCGGTCGAAATACAGCTCCATCACGGTGCGGCCGGAGCGGTTGTGGAAGTCGAACCGCGTGTCGCACTGGGCCTGGGCGGGGGCGGCGGCGGCCATCGCCGCCAGCACGGGCACCGAAAGGAAAAGGCGTCGGATCATGGCGTCGTCCTCGGCGCTGGATTGCGCCGCCGTATCCTCCGGCCGGCTTCCTTCAGTGGCAATGAACGACATGGGCGGCCTGGGCGCCAATTTTGCCGCAAGTGGATGAAGAATGCGCAATGTGGCGACGGCCGCATGCACGGTCACGCATCTACGGGGGTGCGGCGGATTCGGCGGCGCGGGCCGCGAAGGCATCGGCCGGCGAGACCCCGGCGGCCAGGGCCAGGGAGAGCAGCAGCCGCGCCTTGTTGGCCGGCAGGCTGCCCGCCGGCACCACCCCGCGCGCCAGCAGGTCCATCTCGCCCCCCGGATAGCCGTAGGTGGCGGTGAAGACCGGCCCGGCCCAGCAGCGGCTGGCCAGCACCACGGGCATGCGCGCCGCCAGGGCGCCCACCGCCTCGGCGGCCGCCTCCGGCACATGGCCGGCGCCCATCCCCTCGATGACCGCGCCCTGGAAGCCCAGCCCCGGCAGCGCCGCCAGCAGCCGCCCATCCTCGCCCATGCCGAAGCCCAGCAGCGCCACCGGCGGCAGCGGGCCATCCGGCAGGGGCAGCGCCGGCAGGCGCGGCGGGCGCAGGTGGATGCGCGCCCGCCCCTCCGCCACCAGGCCCACCGGCCCGGCCAGCGGCGAGGCGAAGGCGGAGGGCAGCGCGGTGTGCCCCTTGCGCACGAAGCGCGCGGCATGGACCTCGTCGTTCAGCACCGCCACGGCACCCAGCCCGCGCGCGGCCGGGCTGGCGGCGAGGGTGACGGCGGCCAGCAGGTTGGCCGGGCCATCCGCGCCCGGGGCGGCGGCGCCGCGCATCGCGCCCGTCACCACCACCGGGCGGTCGTCGGCGTGCAGCAGGTCCAGCAGGAAGGCGCTTTCCTCGATGGTGTCGGTGCCCTGCACCACCACGGCGCCCTCGCCCTCGAAGGCGGCGATGCGCCGCGCGCAATGCACCAGCGCCTCGGGCGGCAGGGAGGGGCTGGCGACGCGGGCCGGGCTTTCCGCCGTGATGGACGCCACCGCCGCCAGGCCGGGCACCGCGGCCACCAGCTCGGCCGCGCCGAGGGTGGGGTTCAGCCCCGGCCCCGCCCCCCGCGTCATGGTGATGGTCCCGCCCAGGGACAGCACGAGGATGCGCGGCGTCATGCCCGCCCGGATAGCCGGGAGCGCGCTGGGACGCCATGCCCAGCCGCGGCACGCGCAACCGATGCGGCGCGCGGGGCGCGCTGCCATGCTGCGGCAGGATCCACGGGGGGAGACACGACACCATGCGGCATTCCGCCATCGCCGTGGCCGGCGCCCTGCTGCTGGCCTCGGGCGGCGCCCAGGCCCAAGGGGGCGACGCCGCCACCATCGCCGAGCTGCGCCGCCAGCTGACCGAGATGCAGCGCCGCCTGGAATCGCTGG
>JBEQBS010000290.1:0-4306 GCA_041639675.1 Rubritepida sp.
CTCGCGCCTCAAGCAGTTCCGCCGCGTCGCCACCCGCTACGAGAAGACCGCCAGGAACTACCTCAGCGTCGTCACCCTCGCCGCCACCATCCTGTGGCTTCGATAAGTGTCCACAGAACCTAGGCGGAAGGACAGGCGGTGCGGGTGCGGGGCCTCGCCCTCGGCGGGGCCGCGCAGGTCCGCCAGGGTGCCGTGGCGGTCGGTGACGAGCGCGTGGAAGAAGTCGTCGCCGAAGCTGTCCGGCGCCGCGGCCGTGACCGCGACGCCGCCCGGCGCGTGCAGCAGCCCGGCGAGGTCGGAGCCAAGGACGCCGAAGACCGACCAGGCGCCCTGGAACAGCGCCACCTGGGCCGGATAGGGCAGGCGCCCGGGCCGATGGGCGGTGAAGCCGCGCCGTTCGAGGTGGCGCGTCACTCCGCCTCGTTCAGCAGGGTGCGGCCGGTGCCGGGCTCGCGCAGCAGCGCCACCTTGCGGGCGGGGCCGGGGCGATGCGGCACGCCGCGGCGCAGCGCGTCGCCGGCGGCGGGGTGCAGCGCCATGCCGGTCCAGGCCGGGGTGACGGCGTGCAGCGCGGCGAAGCCGTGGTCATGCCCTGGGCGCAGCGCCAGCCAGCGCCCGGGCGATACTCCATGCAGCCGCAGGGATTGCGCATGGCTTTGCGTCGCGCCCTCGCCGAAGCCGGCGGGCAGGATGTAGGTGAAGCGGCCCGGATGCGCGGCCTCCGCCATCGCCACAAGCGGCAGCAGCTCCGCCAGCCAATGGCCCCAGGTGGCCAGCCCCCAGCGCGACAGCAGCAGGCATTCCCCCGGAAGCTCCAGCCGGGGCCTGGCGGGGTTGACCATGTGCGACAGGAAGCGGGGCGCGTCCGCCTCCCCGTAGGGCGGGAAGTGCTCGCGCAGCAGCAGCGGGCCGCAGGTGAGGATGTCGCTGGAGCCGGCATGCACGGTGCTGCCGGCCGGCAGCCGCACCAGCTCCACCGCCTCCAGCCGGACGCGGCGGGGGGCATAGACCGCCTCCTGCATGTGCCGCGCGAAATCGGGGCGGGTGTCGCCCAGGTTGGTGAGGCGCAGCGCGGCCGGCACCGGCAGCATGATGGCCGGGGCCAGCGCCTCGCGCGTTGCCGCGGCCTCGCGCAGGGTGGCCCAGGCCAGTCGCCGCGTCACCCCTCCAGCCGCACGTTGCCGGCGCGCGCGACCTCGCGCCACTTGGCGATCTCCTCGCGCACGAAGGCGCCGAACTGGGCCGGCGTGCCGGGGTCGGGCACGGCGCCCATCGCCAGGATGCGCGCGGCCATCGCCTCCTCCCGCAGCACGGCGCCGACATCGGCGCTGACGCGGGCGACGACCTCGGCCGGGGTGCCGCCGGGTGCCACCAGCCCGGTCCAGCCCGCGGCCTCGTAGCCGGGGGCGAGGGTCTCGGCGATGGTGGGCACCTCCGGCAGCTGCGGCAGGCGCGTGCGGCTGGCCACCGCGATGGCGCGCACCCGCCCGCCCTGGATCTGCGGCAGGGCGCTGGCCACGCTGTCGAACATCAGCGGCACGGTGCCCGCCACCAGGTCCGCCATGCCGGGGCCGGAGCCGCGGTAGTGCACGATGTTGAAGCGCAGCCCCGTCCTGAGTTGCAGCAGCTCGGTCGCCATGTGCTGGGAGGAGGCGGGGCCGGCGGAGGCGATGTTCACCTCGCCCGGCCGCGCCCGCACCCGCGCCGCCATCTCCAGCGGGTCCGCGGTACCGAAGGAGGGGTGGGCGACCAGCAGCAGCGGCACCATCACCACGTTGGTGATGGCGGCGAAGTCGCGCTCCACCTCGTAGGGCAGGCGGGGCAGGACGGAGGGCAGGATGCCGATGGTGCCGGAGGTGCCGGCACCCAGCACGTATCCATCCGGCGCGGCGCGCGCCACGGCCTCCATCCCCGGCGCGCCGGCGCCGCCGCCGCGGTTCTCCACCACCACGCGCTGCGGCCAGCGCTGGGACAGCTGGTCCGCCACCCGCCGGGTGAAGATGTCGGCGGCCTGGCCGGGCGGGACGGGGACGATGATGCGGATGGGCTTGTCGGGCCAGGCGCCCTGGGCGGCGGCCGGCAGGGCGGCGAAGCCGCCCGCGAGGCCCAGCGCGGCGGGTGCGGCCAGGGGCAGGGACAGCGCCGCCCTGCGGGTGATGGATGCCATGGCTTCCTCCTTGGTTGGGGAAAGTCTAGGCTCGCGCCGCGCAACGGGGGAAGCCATGTCGGGCAACACGGTGGAGGTGGCGGTGCTGGCCGGCGACGGCATCGGGCCGGAGGTGACGGCGGCGACGCTGGCCGTGCTGGAGGCGCTGGACCGCCGCCACGCGCTGGGGCTGCGCTTCACCCACCACCGCGCCGGCGCCATGGCCTACCAGGACACGGGCGAGGACCTGTCCGACGCGGTGTTCCGCGCCTGCGAATCCGCCGACGCCATCCTGCTGGGCGCCATGGGCTGGCCCGGCATCCGCGCGCACGACGGCACGGAGCTGGCGCCGCAGATCACCCTGCGCCAGCGCCTGGACCTCTATGCCGGCATCCGGCCCATCCGCGCCATCCCCGGCGTGCCCGGCCCGCTGGCCGACCCGCGCGCGGCGGCCATTGACTTCGTCATCCTGCGCGAAAGCACCGAGGGGCTGTTCTTCTCCAAGGATCGCGGCACCGTGACCGACGACTACGCGGAGGAGACGCTGCGCCTGACGCGCCACGTCACCACGCGCCTGGCCCGGCGCGCCTTCGCGCTGGCAACGCAGCGCAAGAAGCGCGTCACGCTGGTGGACAAGGCGAATGTCTTCCGCGCCTTCGCCTGGATGCGCGCCCTCTTCGCCGAGGAGGCGAAGGCCCACCCGGAGGTCGCCTTCGACGCCGCCTATGTGGACGCCATGGCGCTGGACCTGCTGCGCCGCCCCTGGGAGTTCGACCTGCTGCCGACGGAGAACATGTTCGGCGACATATTGAGCGACCTGGCGGCCGGCCTCATCGGCGGCATGGGCTTCGCGCCCAGCGCCGATGTGGGCGATTCGCATGCAGTGTTCCAGCCCAGCCACGGCACCGCGCCCGACATCGCCGGCCAGGGGGTGGCGAACCCCACGGCGATGATCCTCTCCGCCGCCATGATGCTGGACTGGCTGGGCGAGGCGCCGATGATCGAGGCGGCGCAGGCGCTGCGCGACGCGGTGGACCGCGCCTTCGCCGAGGGGCTGCGCACCCGCGACATCGGCGGGGCGCATGGCACGGCGGAGGCGGCGAAGCGGGTGATCGCGGCGCTGGGTCAGCCGCCCGGGTAGCGGTCCTCCACCGCGCTCCATTCCCCGAAGCCGACGAGGTCCTTGTAGGCGTCGAAGCCGATGCCCTGGCCGCGCAGCCGGAACTCGCCCGAGGCGATGTCGGCCAGCACCGCCTGCATGGTCTTCACCGCGTGCATCATCAGCGAGATTCCGTAGATGACGATGCCGAAGCCCAGCGCCTCCAGCTCCCTCGGCGACAGCAGGGGTGTGCGGCCGCCCTCCAGCATGTTGGCCAGGTGCACCGCCGGCAGCTCCCGCGTGATGCGCGCCATCTCCGCCACGTCCAGCGGCGCCTCGATGAACAGCCCATCGGCGCCGGCGCGCAGGTAGCGCTCGCCGCGGCGCAGCGCCTCGTCCAGGTCGTGCACCTCCCGCGCATCGGTGCGGGCGATCAGGAAGGTGCGGGCGTCGCGGCGCTCGCCCGCCGCGGCGCGGATGCGCGCCTCCATCACCGCCGTGGGCACCAGCGCCTTGCCGGCGATGTGCCCGCAGCGCTTGGGCGAGACCTGGTCCTCGAAGAACAGCGCCTGCGCGCCCAGGCGCTCATAGGAATGGACCACGCGGACCACGTTCTTCACGTCGCCATAGCCGTTGTCCGCATCCAGCAGCACGGGCAGGGGGGAGGCGGCGAGGATGTCGCGGTAGGCGGCCTCGAACTCGCCCTGGCCCAGCAGGCCGATGTCGGGCAGGCCGTGCCGCACCCCGGCGACCGGGAAGCCGCCGACGAAATAGGCCTTGAAGCCGGCGGCGTGGATGAGGCGGGCGGAGAGCGCGTCATGCGCGCCGGGCAGCACCAGGGGGCGTTCGCTGGCGACGAGGTCGCGGAAATGCGGCGCGCTCATTCCACCCGCACCCCGGCCTCGCGCCCCACCGCGCCCCAGCGCTCGATATCGCGCGCCATCAGCGCCTCCATGTGGCTTGGCGAGGGGTCGGGCGGCGGCTCGGCGCCGAAGCGGGCCAGGGCGGCGGGGGTGCCCGGCGCGGCCAGGGCGGCGCGCAGCGCGGCGTTGAGCCGCGCC
>JBEQBS010000291.1:0-4249 GCA_041639675.1 Rubritepida sp.
AGGCGCGACAGCCCGGCCAGCCCGGCGCCGTGCAGCGCCAGCACCAGCGCCAGGCTCAGCGGCCAGCGCAGGGGCCTCACCGCTGCTCCAGCCCCACCAGGGCCACGCGCGTCCAGCCCGCGCCGCGCAGCAGGTTCAGCACCTCCATCACCTCGGCGTAGCTCGCCCCGCCATCGGCGCGCAGGAAGACGCGGCCCTCACGGTCGCCGCCGAAGGCGGCCTCCAGCGCCGCCGGCAGCGCCTCGCGCGCAACGGGCGCGTCGCCCAGGTGCAGGGCCTTGTCGGCGGACAGGGTGAGGTACACGGGCTTGTCCGGGCGCGGCTGCGGCGCGGCGGCGGCGCTGGGCAGGTTCACCGGCACGTCCACCGTGGCGAGCGGCGCGGCCACCATGAAGATGATCAGCAGCACCAGCATCACGTCAATGAAGGGCGTGACGTTGATCTCGTGCGCCTCGGCCAGCTCGTCATCCTCGCCGCCGCCCAGCTGCATGGCCATGGCGCGCTACTCCGCCGCGCGGCGCAGGGGCACCGTGCCCGCGCGCCGGTCCAGCTCGCGCGAGAGCAGGCGCATCACCTCGGCCTCGCCATCCGCCAGCAGCGCCTTCCGCCCGCCGATGGCGCGGGCGAAGACGTTGTAGAGCACCACGGCCGGGATGGCCGCGACCAGGCCGATGGCGGTGGCCAGCAGCGCCTCGGCGATGCCGGGCGCGACGACCGCGAGGTTGGTGGTCTGCATGCGCGCGATGCCGACGAAGCTGTTCATGATGCCCCAGACGGTGCCGAACAGCCCGACGAAGGGCGCGGTGGCGCCGATGGTGGCCAGGATGCCGGTCCCGCGCGACAGCGCCCGGGCCTGCGCGGCGATGAGGCGGCGGATGCGCCAGTCCGCGCGCTCCTTCACGCCCTCCGGCCCGCCGGGGGCGGTCAGCAGCTCGTCGCGCGCGGCGTGCAGCAGGGGGGCGCATGGCCCTTGCAGCGGCGCATCCAGCCCGCGCGCCGCGCCCAGCAGCGCCAGGTCGGCCCGCGCGCGCCGCGCGAAGCTGGCCAGTTCCAGCGCCTTCGCCAAGGCCACGGTCCAGCACAGCACGGAGGCGAGGAGCAGCCCGCCCATGACGGACTGCACGACGACATCGGCCTGGACCACCATGTCCCAGGGGGAAAGGTTCACGGACATGGCGCTACACCTCCGCCCATTGGCGCAGCAGGTTGTGGTAGGTCGCCGTCAGCTGCACCGGCCCGGGATGGCCGGCCGGCAGGTCGGCGCGGATGCGCTGGATCGCCATGTCCAGGTCGAAGAGCAGCGCGCGGCGCCCGTCGTCGCGCACCATGCTCTGCATCCAGAAGAAGGAGGCGACGCGCGCGCCGCGCGTCACCGGCTCCACGCGGTGCAGGCTGGTGGCGGGATAGACCACCGCATGCCCGGCCGGCAGCTTCACGCGCTGCGTGCCGTAGGTGTCCTCCACCACCAGCTCGCCGCCATCATACTCGTCGGGCTCCGCCAGGAAGACGGTGCAGGACACGTCGGTGCGGATGCGCGACGCCGTGCCGGTGACGGTGCGGATGGCGTTGTCCACATGCGCGCCGAAGGTCATGCCCACGCCGTAGCGGTTGAACAGCGGCGGGAAGACGCGCGCCGGCAGCGCCGCGGCGATGAACAGCGCGTTGCGCTCGATGGCGCCCACGATCATGTCGCCCAGCGCGCGCGCCTCGGCGCTGTTCTCGGGGATCTGCTCGTTGGCCTTCACCTGGGCCGACTGGTGGCCGGCGGTGGCGCGGCCATCCACCCAGGCGGCGCGGTCCAGCAGGGCACGCGCCTGGCGCACCTGCTCGGCCGAGAGCAGGTCGGGGACGGCGAGCAGCATCAGAAGCGCGCCGACACGTTGAACACCACCGTGCGCCCGGTGCCCGGCACGGCGTGCGCGACATAGACCGTCTCATAGGTCTTCGCATCGGTCACGTTCAGCGCGTTCACCTGGAACCGCAGCCCGCGCAGCGCGCCCTCCGTCGGCGCCCAGGCGGCGGCCAGGTCGTAGCGGGTATAGGCCGGCACGCGGTTGGTGTTGGTGGTGTTGCCGTAGCGGTAATCCACGTAGGACAGCCCGCCGCCCACCTGGAAGCCCATCGGCAGGTCGTAGGTCGTCCACAGGTTCGCCGTGTTCGGCGGCGCGTTGATGAACTGCCGCCCCACCTCGGCGGGGTTGGAGGAGCGGGTGATCTCCGAATTCAGGTGCGTGAAGCTCGCCATCACGTTCCAGTTGGGCAGGATGCGGCCCGTGGCGCCGATCTCGAAGCCGCGCACGCGGGCCGTGCCGTCCAGCGTCACCAGGTTGCCCGCGGGGTCGGAGGTGCGGGCATTGGTCTTCTCGATCTGGAACAGCGCGCCGGTGAGGCGCAGCCCCTCCAGCGCCTCCCAGGAGGCGCCGACCTCGAAGGATTCATTGGTCTCGGGCGGCAGGGCGGCGTTGTTGGCCGCCAGCGTCAGGCTTTCGGCGGAAGGGTTGAAGGAGGTGCCCCAGGAGGCATAGGTGCGCACGCTCTGCCACGGCTTGAACACCAGCGCCGTGCGCCAGGAGAAGGCCTCGTCGAGGCGCGAGAAGTTGCGCGTCGCCGGGTTGGCGCTGCTGCGGTTCACGTAGTCGGCGTCGAAGCTGTCCCAGCGGCCGCCCAGCAGCACCTCCCATTGCTCGCCGAGCTTGATCTGGTCCACGGCGTAGAAGGCGAAGGTGTTGGCGGTGGTCTTGATGTCCGAGCCGATGCCGTAGGTGATGGGCAGCGAGGCATAGGCATCGGGGTTGAGCGCGGAGGCGTTGGGCCGGCCGTTGGTGGCGGTGCCGAAGGCGAAGCGCACGGCCTCCGAGCTTTCGCGCCCCACCTCGAAGCCGGCCAGGATGTTGTGGCGCAGCGGGCCCGTTACCGGGCGCCAGACCAGCTCGGTCTGGTTGGTCAGCAGGTTGTCGTAGCCGTTGCGCACCTGCGGCTCGCGCCGCACCAGCGTCTGCTCGATGGAGGTGGTGAGCGGGTTGAACACCGCCCCCGTGCTGGTGGTGGTGGCCAGGCGCGGCGCCGTGGCGTTGACGGTGCGCGACCAGGAGCCGTAGCGCGTGGTGTTGCGCACCGTCATGTCGGTGTTGATGTCGTGCTCCAGCCGCAGGGTCACGATGTCGGTGACGGCGGTTTCGCGGTCCAGGCCGCGGATGCCGTAGAAGGTGTTGAGCGGCACGGCCAGCGGGCGGCCGTTGCGGAAGGGCACGCCGTAGTCGGGGATGTTCTCCTCCTCCTGGTGCAGCCAGGAGAGGGTGGCGCGCGTCGGCCCGCCCATCCCCCAGGTGATGGAGGGCGCGACGCCCCAGCGCGACTGGTACACGTTGTCGCGCCGCGCGGCGTCAATCTGCGAGCCCATGGCCTGCATGCGGAAGGCCACGTTGCCGGCATGGAGGTTCACATCGGAGGTGGCGCGCATGCCGCCGGAGGAATAGCCGGACAGGCTGAGTTCGCCGAAGTTGCGCGCCTGCGGCGTGCGGCTGGTCTGGTTGATGACGCCGCCCGTGGAGCCGCGGCCGAAGCCGACGGAGGAGGGGCCCTTCAGCACCTCGATGCTGCTCATGAAGAAGGGGTCGCGCGTGTACTGGCCCAGGTCGCGGATGCCGTCCACGAAGAAGTCGCCGCGGGCGGAGAAGCCACGCAGGGTGAGGTTGTCGCCGGTGAAGCCGCCCTCGCCTGCCGAGAGCGCGATGCCGGAGACGTTGCGCAGCGCCTCGCGCACCGAGGACGCCGCGCGCTGCTCGATCACCTCCTGCGGCACCACGGTGATGCTCTGCGGCGTCTCGGCCACGGTGGTGGGCAGGCGTACCACCGGCTGGGCGTCGCGCCGGAAGGGGGATGGCGCCTGGGTGGAGACGTCGAGCTCCGGCAGGGCCAGCGGCGCCTCCTGCGCCAGCGCGGCCTGCGTACCGGCCAGCAGGCCGATCATGGCGACGCCCAGCGTCGGCTCGAAGGCGGGAAGGGCGTCGGGGCGGTTGCTCATGCTTCGCTCACGGAATGGTTGGTGTGCTGATAATGATTCTGCGAGTCATTCGCAATACGGCGGGTGATGCCGCGGGCGATGGCCTGCAATTCCGGCTCCGGCGCCTGCGCCAGGCCGGCGGCCAGGGAGCGCAGGAAGCCCGGCGTGCCGCCGGCCGCGGCGCGGGCGAACCATTGCGCGGCCTCGGCGCGCCTGCCCTGCTCGCGCAGGGCCTGGGCGTGGTTG
>JBEQBS010000292.1:0-4295 GCA_041639675.1 Rubritepida sp.
GCGCCGCGCCCAGCGGCACGGCGTCGCGCACGCCGCGCCACAGCGCGCGGGAGGGGGCGCCGTCCAGCATGCTGCATTCGCCGAAGCGCGCGAGTTCGGCGCGCAGCCGGCCGAGGCGGTAGCTCACGGAGTCGGCGAAATCCTCGATGCGCGCGATCGCCACCGGGCCGTCCAGGCCCAGCGCGTCATGCCCATCCGGGAGCAGCGCGGCGCCGGAGACGCCGTAGGGCGCGCCCAGCGCGGCGGAGAGCGCCGCCACGCCCGAAGCGAGGTCGGGCACGCGCACCGCCAGGGTGCCGGTGGCCTCGGCGGCGGGCAGCACCTTGAGCGTGATCTCGGTCAGCACGCCGAGGGTTCCATGCGCCCCCGTCAGCAGCTTGCACAGGTCCAGGCCCGTGACGTTCTTCAGCACGCGGCCGCCGGAGCGGAACACCTCGCCCTCGCCGGTCACGGCGCGGATGCCCAGCACGTGGTCGCGCATGGCGCCCCAGGTGATGCGGCGCGGGCCCGAGAGGTTGGTGGCGACCACGCCGCCCAGCGTGGCCGGCCGCTCCGTGCCGAACAGGGCGCGCAGGTCGGGCGGCTCGGCCACCAGCTGCTGGCCATGCGCGGCCAGCGCCGCCTCGATCTCGGGGATGGGGGTGCCGGCGCGGGCGCTGATGACCAGCTCGGTCGGGCGATGGAGCGTGATGCCGGTGAGCGCGCGGGTGCTGAGCGTGCGCGCTGCCTGCACCGGCCGCAGCATGGCGCGCTTGGTGCCGTGCCCCTCGATGGAAAGGGGTTCGCGCGCGGCATGGGCGGCGCGGATGGCCTCGGCGACGCCTTCCTCGGTGTCGGGGGTCATTCGGCGGCCAATGCGGGCGTCAGCGGGAAGACCTTGGCGGTGTTCAGCAGCCATTGCGGGTCGAAGGCGGATTTCACCGCGCGCTGCAGGTCCAGCTCCTTCGCGGTGAACTGCGCCGTCATCAGGTCGCGCTTCTCGACGCCCACCCCGTGCTCGCCGGTCAGGCAGCCGCCGACCTCGACGCAGAGCCGCAGGATGTCGGCGCCGAATTCCTCGGCCTTGCGGAAGCTCGCGGGGTCGTTGGCGTCGAACATGATGAGCGGGTGCAGGTTGCCGTCGCCGGCGTGGAAGACATTGGCGACGCCCAGCCCGTATTGCGCGCTCATCTCGCCGATGCGCTTCAGCACGAAGGGCAGCTCCCCGGTGGGGATGGTGCCGTCCATGCACAGGTAGTCCGGGCTGATGCGGCCCACTGCGCCAAAGGCGCCCTTGCGGCCCTTCCAGATCGCCAGCGACTGCTCGGCGCTTTCCGCCAGCTTCATGCTGATCGGGTTGAAGGGCTCGCAGATCGCCTTGATGCGGTTGAGCAGCATCGTCTGCTCGGCCTCGCTGCCTTCCACCTCGATGATGAGCAGCGCCTCCGCCTCCAGCGGGTAGCCGGCATGGGCGAAGGCCTCGCAGGCATGGATGCAGGGCTTGTCCATGAACTCCAGCGCCACGGGGATGACGCCGGCGCCGATGATGGCGTCCACCGCGGCGCCGGCCACCTCCACGCTGTCGAAGGCGGCCAGCATGGCGCGCGCGCCCTCGGGGGAGCGGAGGATGCGGACCGTCACCTCCGTCACCATCCCCAGCTGCCCCTCGGAGCCGGTGATGAGGCCGAGCCAGTCCAGGCCCGCCGCGTCCAGCTGCTCGCCACCGATGCGGATCACCTCGCCCTCGATCGTCACGAAGGTGAGGCCCAGCAGGTTGTTGGCGGTGACGCCGTATTTCAGGCAATGCGCGCCGCCGCTGTTCATCATCACGTTGCCGCCGATCATGCAGGCCAGCTGCGAGGAGGGATCGGGCGCGTAGAAGAAGCCGTCGCCCTCGACGGCCTTGGTGATGCCGATGTTGGTGACGCCGGCCTCCACCACCGCGTAGCGGTCGGCCAGGTTGATCTCCCTGATGCGGTTCATGCGCATCAGGCCGATCACCACCGCATCGGCCAGCGGCAGCGCCCCGCCGGACAGGCTGGTGCCCGCCCCGCGCGGCACCACGCGGATGCCGCCCGCGTGGCAGTAGCGCAGCACCTGCGCCACCTCCTCCGTCGTGCGCGGCAGCACCACGGCCAGGGGCGCCTGGCGATAGGCGGAAAGGCCGTCCGTCTCGTAGGGCTTGAGGCGGATGGCCTCGCCGATCACGCCATCGCCGGGCAGGATGCGCCGCAGGTCCGCCAGGATGGAATCGCGGCGGGCGAGGATGTCCTGCTTGGGGGGCGGAAGGGCGATCATGGGGCGCAACATGTCCCCATGGCAGCCCCGCCGCAAGGACCGCGAATCGGCCCATGCGGCGGCAGTTTTGCCGGGATCGGTCGTTACGCGGCCGCGCCCCGGCGGCGCCCGGAGGTCAGTTCCCGCCCGAACCCGTGGCGCCCGCACCGGCGCCGGTGCCGGTGCCGCCGGGCATGCGGTTGGTGCCCATGCCCGTGGGGTCGCGCGGGAGGCCGCGGGCGGTGCCCACGCCGCGGTCGGACATCATCGGCATGTCCACCGGGCGGCCATTCTCCAGGATCATGCCGCCGCCCATGTAGGCGCGGTCGGCCTCGCGCGTCTGCGCCATGCGGGCCTGGCGGCGGTTGTGGTGGGCCGAGGCGGACATCTGGCGCGTGTTGCGCGTCTGCCCCGCGACGGTGCCGGAGGAGCCCATGTTGCCCACGGCGCTGCCCTGGGCGGACATGCCGGTGCGCGGCGCCATGTCGGTCTGCGCCGGGGACTGGATCTGGGCCGAGGCGCCGCCGGCGATGAGCAGGGCGGCCGCACCGGCGAGCAGGAGGGTCTTCATCACGCACGTCTCCTTCCAAGAGGTGGAGAGGGAACGGCGCGGCGGCGGCGGGGTTGCAGCACCCCGCCCCATCTTGTCAGCCCTGGCGCGCCTTCATGCGCGGGTTCTTCTTGTTGAGCACGTAGAGGCGGCCGCGGCGGCGCACCACGACGCAGTTCTTGTCGCGCGTCTTGGCGGACTTCAGGCTGTTGCGGATCTTCATGGCCCACTCGCGGAAAAAGGTTCGGGGACGGCCTGCGCCATCCCCGGGAGCCGGGGGATTACCGGCAGGCAGGGGTGGCGTCAAGCCGGGCTGGCACGGCCCGCCTCAGCGGCGGGTGCCGCGGCGCGGGGCGGCGCGGGGCGCGATGGCGATGCGGATGCGCGCCAGCGGCTCCGGCTCCTCCAGCCCGCACAGCTCGTCGGCACCGACGGGGCCCAGCATGGTGCCGCCCACGGTCTGCGCCTCGCAGCGCACCTCGAAGCGGCCGGCGGCGGCGCCGCGCAGCGCCACCCGCAGCCCCTGCACCGGCAGGGTCATCCCGCGCGAGCCGCAGAACTCCCCGCCCTGCGACCAGGGAGAGGTCCAGCCCTTGCCGAGCACGACCTGGTATTCCAGGTCCTCGGCCGCCATGCCCTCGGGCGGGGCGATCTGCAGCCCCTCGATCCAGATGCCCGGCTGCGACTCGCCCAGCCACTCTTCCAGGGCGCCGCCGCGGTCGCCCAGCCGCGCCAGGTGCACCAGCACGTCGCTGGGGCCGGGGGCCGGGACGGCGGCGGGGGGCGCGGCCACGGCCGGCACGGCGGGCTGGTGCGAATCCAGCCGCTGGATCTGCATCCGCGGCGGCTTGGCCTCCGCGGCATCGGCCATGTTGTAGCTGGTCAGCAGGATGCGGGCCTGCGGGCTGCCGACCCGCAGCAGCACGGCGTCGCCGGGCTGGCGCAGCCATTCCGTGTCGGCGAAGCGGGAGATCTCCACCACCGAGCCGTCGCCGGGAATCGCGGAGACGGACAGGCCCGGCAGGCTGGACGCATCCAGGCCGGGCGTCACCTCGGCCACGGAGACGCAGAACATGCCGCGCGGCAGCACGATGCTGTGCGCGGCGACCCGGACGTTGCGGACATTGGCGTCGGTCTTGTCGGACATGCGGTTCGGGTTCTCCGGTGCTGGGACGTCAGGAAGCAACATGCCCTGCCAGTCGGGCGATGAAGAAGTCGTTCACGCGCGCGGCCGGCAGGCCGGGCGGCAGCAGGGCGCCGCCAAGGGCGCGGATGCGCGCCCCCTGCGCGCCGATGTCGAAGCCCACCAGGGGCAGGGCGGCCTCGTGCAGCACGGACAGCGCGTAGCACCAGGTCTCGGGCCAGATGGAGGGGAGGAAGCCGATGGCGCCGCGCTGGGCGCGCAGCCAGGCGGCGCCCTGCCCTTCGGGGTATTCGCCCAGCACGGCGCAGCGGCCGGTGGCGCGCAGCGCCGCGTCGTCCAGGCTGC
>JBEQBS010000293.1:0-4264 GCA_041639675.1 Rubritepida sp.
GCGGGTGCGCGGCACCGACGTGACGGGCACCGCCACGCTGTCCGCCGGCGCCGGCACCCGGCTTTCGGCGCGCTACCGGGTGAGCGACGGCGCGACGCTGGACGCGACGGTGACGGGCGAGGCCGATCTGGGCGTGCTGTCCGCCCCTTTCCTGGCCGGCGGCGCCGACCGCGTGACCGGGCGCATCGGCCTGAACGCCCGCGCCGAAGGCCCGGTCGCCGCCCCCCGCCTGTCCGGCAGCGCGGAGCTGCGCAGCATCGCCTATGCCAACCCCGATACCGGGGTGCGGCTGGACGGCATTTCCGGCCGCGCCGTGTTCCAGGGCGACCGGCTGGTGCTGCAAGGGGTGCAGGGGCGCACGGCGGGCGGCGGCACGGTGGCGCTGGCCGGCAGCGTCTCGCCGCTGGACCCGCTGCTGCCGGTGGATCTGCGGCTGACCGCCAGCCGCGCCCGCTACGCCTCGCCCGATTTCGGCGAGATCACGCTGGATGCGGCGCTGGCCCTGTCCGGCGCGCTGCGCCGGGATGCGCGGCTGGGCGGGCGCATCGGCATCACCGCCGGGGAGCTGCGCGTGCCCGACCGGCTGTCGCGCAACGTGGTGGTGCTGGTGCCCTTCCGTGAAACCGGGCGCACGCCGCCGGCGCGCCTCGCCATGCAGCGGCCGCCGACGCGCGCGCAACGCCGGGCCGCGCAGCCCGCCGCGCCGGAACCGGCGCTGTCCATCGCCCTGGATGTGCTGGTGGAGGTGCCCGGCCGCCTCTACCTGCGCGGGCGCGGGCTGGAATCCGAGCTGGTGGGGCGCCTCCAGGCCCTGGGCACGCTGGCGCGGCCGGAGCTGCGCGGCGAGCTGCGGACCCAGCGCGGCTCCTTCTCGCTGGCCGGGCGCAACCTGGCGCTGACGCGCGGCATCCTGCGCTTCGACCAGGGCGGCGTGATCCCGACGCTGGACGTGGTGGCGACCGCACGGACGGCCAACTACACCATCAATGTCGGCTTCAGCGGCCCGGCCACGGCGCCCGCCGTGCTGATCGAGAGCACGCCCCCCCTGCCGCAGGACGAGGTGCTGGCCCGGCTGCTGTTCGACCGCGGGACCGACCGCCTTTCCCCCTTCGAGATCGTCGGCATCAGCGAGGCGCTGGCGCAGCTGACGGGGGTGGAGCTGCCGGGCGGCGGGCCCGGGGGCGTGCTGGCCTCCATCCGCCGCTTCCTGGGCCTCGACAGCCTGGGCTTCGCGCAGCCCACCACGCCGGGCGGGGCAGGGGGCGCGCAGGCCGGGCGCTACCTGCTGCCCGGCGTGTATCTCGGGCTGCGGCAGGGCACGGACGGGCAGACCGGCGTGGGGATCGAGGCGGAGCTGACCCCGCGGCTGAAGCTGGAAGGCAGCGCGGGGACGGCGGGGGAACGGCTGGGGCTGAGCTACGGGTATGAGTGGTGAGGATGGCGGTTGCCAAACGGCAGGGTGGCGTTAACAATCCGTGAAGGCGGCCACGCCCCTGAGGGGAGGATCACGAGGATGAACGTGCTGGGTTCGGAACTGACCACGACGATGCCCTGGATTGACCGCCCCGAGGCCGACATCGCCGCCAGGCTCGCCGCCAGCGGCCGCAGCTATGGCTTCGACATGGCGGCGAAGCTGGCCGACTGGCGGCGCGACGGCTTCGTGATCTTCGAGCAGGTGGTGGACCACGCCACCATTGACGCCTACCTCGAGGAGATGCGCCACCTGCGGGAGCACCACAACCGCTACGTGGTGTCGCTGGAGGTGCGCGGGACCCAGACCTGGACGCCGGCCGTGCCCGCCGCCACCCTCGAGGGCGCGGGCGTGAAGTTCAACCACCTGCACACCTCCTCGCTGCACGCCGCCAAGCTGAGCCTGACGCGCGAGGTGACGGAGTTCCTCGCGGCCGTCTTCGAGGCGCCGGTGACGCCCATGCAGTCGCTGACCTTCTGGATGGGCAGCCAGCAGCCCACCCACATTGACTACCCCTATGTGTGCGTGCAGCGGCGGCTGGGCTACATGGCGGCCTCCTGGATCCCGCTGGAGGACGTGCACGAGGATGCCGGGCCGCTGGCCTATTTCCCCGGCGCGCACCGGCCGGAGGTCTCGGGCTTCTTCGACTGGGGCCACGGCGACATCCTGTCGCGCAACGAGACGCGGGTGCGCAACGGCATGGACTTCGCGCATTTCCTGGATGCGCAGATGCAGGCGCAGGGCATCCCGCCCAAGGTGTTCCTGCCCCGCAAGGGCGACGTGCTGATCTGGCACGCCAACATGCCGCATGCCGGGCTGCCGGTGCGCGACCCGAAGCGCACCCGCAAGTCCTACGTCACCCACTACACCAGCGAGGCGGACTATCCCGCCAAGTGGAAGGGCGGCGCCACCCCGGTTGCGGAGTTCCGCGCCCATGACGGCGTGGTGCTGGACTTCCCCTGGACCAAGCTCGACAGCAAGCTGCCGAGCTGGCGCGAGCATTTCGGCCTGCCCCCCGCCGACCTCAGCCCCGCGCAGCCCGCCACGCCGGGCTGACGCGCGGCCCGCGCCAGTCCCCCCGCGTCAATCCTCGTCCGACCGCCGCGCCAGCACCTCGCGCTTGCCCACGTGGTTGGCGGGGCTGACCACGCCTTCCTTCTCCATCTGCTCGATCAGCTTGGCGGCGCGGTTGTAGCCGATGTTCAGGTGCCGCTGGATGAAGGAGGTGCTGGCCTTGCCCTCCCGCGTCACCACCGCCACCGCCTGGTCGAACAGGCTCTTCTCGCCATCGCTCGCGCCGGCGATGCCGGACAGGGAGAGCGCGCCCTCGCCTTCCTCGTCCACCTCGGTCACTTCCTCGATGTAGTCGGGCTCGCCCTGTTCGCGCAGCCAGTCGGTGATCTTCTCCACCTCGCCATCGGCCACGAAGGGGCCGTGCACGCGCACCACGCGCCCGCCGCCGGCCATGGTCAGCATGTCGCCCTGGCCCAGCAGCTGCTCGGCGCCCTGCTCGCCCAGGATGGTGCGGCTGTCTATCTTGCTCGTCACCTGGAAGGAGATGCGCGAGGGGAAGTTGGCCTTGATGGTGCCGGTGATGACATCCACCGAGGGCCGCTGCGTGGCCATGATGACGTGGATGCCCGCGGCGCGCGCCATCTGCGCCAGGCGCTGCACCGCCGCCTCGATCTCCTTGCCCGCGACGATCATCAGATCCGCCATCTCGTCAATCACGACGACGATCATCGGCAGGCGGTCCAGGTTCAGCGCCTGGTCCTCGAAGACGGGCTTGTTGGTCTCGGGGTCGAAGCCGACCTGCACGCGGCGCGTCAGCACCTCGCCCTTCGCCTGGGCGGCCGCCACCTTCTCGTTGTAGCCGCCGATGTTGCGCACGCCGATCTGGCTCATCGCCCGGTAGCGGCGCTCCATCTCCCGCACGGTCCACTTCAGGGCGCCGATCGCCTTGGGCGGCTCCGTCACCACCGGGGCCAGCAGATGCGGGATGCGGTCATAGACCGACAGCTCCAGCATCTTCGGGTCAATCATGATGAAGCGGCACTCGGCCGGGGAGAAGCGGTAGAGCAGGGACAGGATGAAGGTGTTGATGCCCACCGACTTGCCCGAGCCGGTGGTGCCGGCGATCAGCAAATGCGGCATGCGCGCGAGGTCGGCGATCACCGGCGCGCCGCCGATGTCCTTGCCCAGCACCAGCGGCAGTTTTCCCGAATTGCGCGTGTAGTCGTCGCTGGCCAGCATCTCGCGCAGGAAGACCGTCTCGCGCTTCGCATTCGGCATCTCGATGCCGATGACGTTGCGCCCCGGCACGGTGGCGATGCGCACCGCGACCACGGACATGGAGCGCGCGATGTCGTCCGCCAGGCCGATGACGCGCGACGACTTGGTGCCCGGCGCGGGCTCCAGCTCATACAGCGTCACCACCGGGCCGGGGCGGATCTCGTTGATGGTGCCGTTCACGCCGTAATCGGCCAGCACCTGCTCCAGCAGGCGGGCATTGCCCTGCAGGGCTTCCTCGGAGGGGCCGGCGGCCACGCGCGCCGGGGGCGGGGCCAGCAGCTCCAGCGGCGGGGTGCGCCAGCCGGCCACGGGCAGGTCCAGCGCCGGCTGCTCGGCGAGGGCGGGCTTGGCCTTGTGAGCACGGACGTATCGTCGAACGCGGCACCCACGCCGAACTCGTGGCCGCACACGGCCGCTACTGGGACATCTACCACAAGCAGCTCGGACTCCAGTCCGGCGTCGCACAAGGTTTTTAGAAGAGGACTTATGGCACAACGCAAT
>JBEQBS010000294.1:0-4258 GCA_041639675.1 Rubritepida sp.
GCCGTCGCCGGCCGGCGGATGATGCCCGGATGCTCGGCATCCACCGCATTGGCGATCACCGTGGCCGCCGCATCCGCCGCCGCGGCGTCGGCCGCCAGCACCGTCACCGCATCGGCGATGCCCAGCGAGAAGGACCGCCCCCGCCAGCCCGAGGTCGCCACCCCGCCCACGCCGTCGCCATGCCGCAGCAGCGCGAGGCCGTCGGCGCGCGGCGCCGCGGGGTCCGCCACCAGGCCGATGCGCAGGGTCTCGCCGGGGGCCAGGACCACTGCGATGTCGCCGCCATTGTTCACATGCGCCACGCGCAGGCCGGGCACGGGCGCCAGCGCCGCCGCCACATGGTCCGCCACCGAACCTGCCACCGCGGCCATCGGCGTGATGAAGCCCGCGCGATGCGGCCAGCAGGCGGCCACCATGCGCCGCGCCACCGGATGTGCGGGCGCGGGGCGCGCGCCATCCAGCGGGGCGCGCAGCAGCGGCAGCTCCGCGCAGAGCCCCGCCAGCACGCCCTCCAGCGCCGCATGGGCGGCCTCGCGCGCCGCCAGCACCGCCGGGCGCGGCCCTTCCAGGCCGATCACCAGGTTGATCGGCCCCTCGCACAGGTGCAGCCGCCCATCGGGCAGCAGCGCGCGGGCGATCACCCCGGCGCCTCCGGCCAGGGATTGGGCGCGATCCAGGGGGTGCGCTCGCTCTCGGCGCCGTGGCGCTCCAGCAGAGTTGCCAGCGGGATGGCGTGGCCCAGGTGCCCGCCCAGCGCGGCGTAGAGATCGGCGCGCAGCGTGAACTCGATGGGCGCGACCAGGGCGGGGGTGGGCACGCTGCCGAAGGCGTTGTCCGGCATGCGCGCCACATCGGCCATGATGGTGATGCCCCCGCCCGGCCACAGGAAGCAGGGCGCGCCGCCCATGGTGATGCGCACCTCGCCCGCCTGCACGGCGCGGGTCAGCAGGATGGGGTTCTCCGTCACGCCGGCGCGCAGGGAGCCGCCGGCGCCGGCCATGAAGACCACGGTGCACAGGGCGGGCTCGCAATTCTCGCCGATGCGCGCCACCGTGCGGGCCACCGCATCGGGCAGCGGCTGCGGCACCGGGCGCAGCGCCTCGTCCAGCGTGAAGAACAGCGCGTCCTCGCCGGTGGTGCTGGTCATCAGCACGCGCATGCCGGGCCAGGCCAGCCGGGGGTCGAAGGATTCGATCACCGCCAGCGGGTCGGTCACGTCGGTGCCGCCCCAGCCGGTGCCGGGATGCGCCACCTGGAAGTAGCGCCCGGGGGTGGAGCGCCGCCCGCGCACCCGCAGCCCCGAGGGCCGCATGGACAGGCACTTCCCCGCCTGGTGCTCGGTCAGCACGCCGGTGATGTGGTCGTCCAGCACCACCACCTCGTCCACCTGGCCCTGGAACTGCTGGGCGAAGATGCCGATGGCAGCACTCCCGCAGCCCACGCGCATGCGGGCCTCGGGCACGCCGTTGACGATGGGCGCCGCGCCGGATCGCAGCACCAGCCGCGCCCCGCCCTGCACCTGCACCTCGATCGCCTCCTTGCGGCACAGGGCCAGCATGGCGGCGCAGGTGACGTTGCCCTCGCGCTTGGAGCCGCCCGTCAGGTGCCGCACGCCGCCGAGCGAGAGCATCTGCGAGCCGTATTCCGCGGTGGTGACGTGGCCGATCTGCTCGCCCTCATGCAGCACCGGCGCGCATTCGGCGCCCAGGTGGCGGTCGGTGTCCAGCTTCACCTTGAGGCCGCAATAGGAGAAGATCCCCTCCGTCACCACCGTCACCGTGTCCACCCCCGCCTGCGGGGTGGAGACGATGAAGGGCGCGGGCTTGTAGTCCGGGTAGGTGGTGCCGGCGCCGATGGCGGTGACGAAGACCTCGCCCGACCATTCCTCCGCCGCGCCCAGGAAGGGCATTGTGGGTGCGCCTTCCTCCACCGTGCGCTCCAGCAGCACCAGCGGGTCGGTGCGGACCAGGCGGCCATCCGCGTTGGCATAGCGCGAGCACGCGCCGGCGCGGCCGGGGCGGATGCGGCACAGCACCGGGCAGGCGTCGCAGCGCACGATGCCATCCGCCTCGGCGGCGCCGAAGATGCCGGTCCTATCCACGCAGCGCCTCCAGCACCCGGTGCGGCAGCGCGGGGATGCGGCGGATGCTGGCCCCCGTGGCGTCGCGGATGGCGGAGAGGATGGCCGGCGCGGTGGCCACCAGCGCGGGCTCGCCCACGCCCTTGGCGCCATACGGCCCCAACGGCTCGGGGTCCTCCACCAGGATCACCTCGATGGGCGGCACGTCGCCCACCGTGGGGATCAGGTAGTCGTGCAAGTTCTCGGTGCGGCCGGGGATGTATTCCTCCATCAGCGCCAGGCCGATGCCCTGGGCGATGCCGCCATGCACCTGGCCCTCCACCAGGGTCGGGTTCACCGCCCGGCCCACATCGTGCGCCGCCACGAAGCGCTCCAGCGCCACCGTGCCGAGCGCCGTGTCCACGGACAGCGCGCAGAGCTGCGCGGCGAAGCCGTAGGTGGCGTAGGGCACGCCCTGCCCCGCCGCGTCCAGCGGCACGGTCGGCGGGTCGAAGCGCCCGGTGGCGTGCAGGGCCGGGCCGCGCCACGCCTCGCCATTCACCGTCACCCGCGCGCCATCCCAGCCGAGCACCCCGTTCACCTGCCGCTTGAGGTCCAGCGCGGCTTCCAGCGCGGCGCGGCCGCTCACGAAGGTCTGACGGCTGGCGCTGGTCTTGCCGGCATCGGGCGTGAGCGCGGTGTCGCCATTCACCTCGCGCAGCGCCGCCACCGGCAGGCCCAGCGCATCGGCCACCACCTGCGCCAGCACGGTGCTGCTGCCCTGCCCGATATCCACCGCGCCGTTGAGGAAGGTGAGCATGCCGCCCTCCAGCACCAGCCGCATCTCGGAGGGGTTGGACATGCCGGTATTGCCGATGCCGTACCACATGCCGGCCACGCCCACGCCGTGGCGCATCGCGCCGCCCTGGCCGTTGCGCGCGGCGGCCTGGGCGCGCAGCGCGGCCCAGGCCGGGCGCAGCGCCTCCAGGCAGGCGGCCTGGCCCACGGAATGGCGCAGCACCTGGCCGGTGGCGGTGGCATCGCCGGGGCGCAGGGCGTTCAGGATGCGGAACTCCAGCCGGTCCAGCCCCGCCTGGTCGGCCAGCATGTCCCACAGCGCCTCCTGCGCGATGGCGGCCTGCGGCACGCCGAAGCCGCGGAAGGCCCCGGCCGGCGGGTGGTGCGTGAACACCGCGCGCGCCCGCGCCGCCACATGCGGCACGCGGTAGGGGCCGGAGGCATGCACCGGCACCCGCCCCGCCACCGTCGGCCCCCAGCTCGCATAGGCGCCAGTGTCGTAGAGCCCGTCGAACTCCAGCGCCAGCAGCCGTCCCTCGGCGTCGCACCCCGCCCGCGCCGAGATGCGCGACGGGTGGCGCTTGGTGGAGGCCGCCATGCTTTCGCCGCGCGTCCAGGCGCAGCGCACGGGCCGGCCCGTCACCCAGGCGGCGACGGCCAGCAGCGGCTGCATCCCCGCATCCAGCTTGCCGCCGAAGCCGCCGCCGCAGGCGGAGGGGATGATGCGCACGGCATCCAGCGGGATGCCCAGCACGCCGGCCACCTCCTCGCGGTCCATCGCCGGGGCCTGGGTGGAGCACCAGACTTCCACCGCGTCCCCGACGCGACGCGCCCAGCCGGCCTCCGGCTCGATATAGGCGTGCTCGACGAAGCCGGTTTCCCATTCACCCTTCGCGACATGCGCGGCGCCCGCCAGGGCCGCGGCGGCATCGCCGCTCCGCACCACTCCCTCGGCCAGCAGGTTGCCGGGGAATTGCGCGTGCAGGGGTGGCGCATCCAGCGCGGCACCGGGCGAGGCGAGCGCCGGCAGCGGCTCCAGCAGCACCGGCACCGCCGCGCGCGGCACGCGCAGCACGGCATCGCGCGGGCCGACCAGCGCCGCCACGCAATCGGCGCGGTGCAGCGCCACCTCCGCCAGCACCGGCTGGTCCTTGATGTGGGGGTAGATGCCGAAGCCGTTGCGCCCCGGCACGTCGCGCGCCACCAGCAGCCGGATGCCGGGATGCGCGGCGTGGAACGCATCCACATCGCCCACCGCCACCCGCGCATGCGCATGCGGCGAGCGGATGGGCCGCAGCCACAGCGCATCCGCCGGCGCGGCGTCGTCGCCGTAGCGCGCCGTGCCGTCCAGCTTGGCCGCGCCATCCACCCGCGGCAGCCGCGCGCCCACGCCGCCATCCG
>JBEQBS010000295.1:0-4254 GCA_041639675.1 Rubritepida sp.
ACGCGAGCAAGCCCTATGACATGAAGGAGCTGATCACGAAGGTCGTCGACGAGGGCGACTTCTTCGAGATACAGCCGGCCTATGCCCGCAACATCATCACCGGCTTCGCCCGCATGGGCGGCCGCATCGGGTGGGGGCACGAGGCCACGCCGCGTAGGGCGCGGGGCCGGGCCCGCCGCCATCACGCCGGGCGTGGCGCCATCATGCGCCGAAGCCCTTGCCCGCCTTGCGGTAGGCCTCGCGCGGGGGCGCGAAGATGTCCAGCACGGTGCAGCCCTCCGGCCCCGCGCGCATGGTGTGCGGCACGCCGCCCGGCGTGCGCCAGAAATCCCCCTTCGCGACGGCGATCTCCTCGCCGCCCTGGATGCGCACGGCGCTGCCCTCCAGCAGCACGCCCCATTGCTCCTCCGGGTGGTCGTGCAGCGTGCCCTCGCCATTCGGGGCGATGGTGACGACGGACAGCATGGCGTGCTCGCCGGGGAAGATGCGCGTGGTGACGCCGGGCGCCAGCTCGCGGAACAGGCCTTGCGTGGCGTCGTGCAGGTTGTGGAATTCGTCGCGCTGGCTCATGGCGTCTCCTCTGCCCGCAGGGTTGCGCGGCAGGGGCCGCCGCGCAAGGCTGCGCGCCGACATGACGCCCTTCCGCATCGGCCACATCGGCACGCCCCCACATCCTTCCTTCGCCGCCACCATGGACCAGGACCCGCTGCTGGCGCGGGTGGAAATCCCGATGGAGGCGCCGCTGGACACCCAGCTCGCCATGCTGCGGGAATGCGACGGCTACTACGTCATCGCGGCGCGCGACGAGCTGCCGCAGCCGCTGCACGTGCACCGCGAACTCCTCGCGCGGCTGCCGAACCTGCTGATGGCGGCCTCCGGCGGCGCCGGCTACGACACGCTGGACCCCGAGGCCTGCACGGAAGCCGGGGTGCTGCTGGTGAACCAGGCCGGCGGCAATGCCCGCGGCGTGGCCGAGCACGCGGTGGGCATGATGCTGGCCTGCCTCAAGCGCATCCCCGAATCCCACGCGCGGATGAAGGCCGGCACCGCGGCCGACCGCAACATCCAGATGGGCCGGGAGCTCTCGGGCCGCACGGTCGGGCTGGTGGGCTGCGGGCATATCGGCACGCTGGTGAGCGCGATGCTGCGCGCCGCCTTCGGCTGCCGCATCCTGGCGGCGGACCCCGCGCTCGATGCCGCGACCCTGCGCGGGCGGGGGGCGGAGAAGGTGGACCTGCCCACCCTGCTGCGCGAGGCCGACGTGGTGAGCCTGCATTGCCCGCTCTCGCCCGCCACGCGCGGCATGATGGGCGTGGCCGAATTCGCCGCCATGAAGCCCGGGGCGGTCTTCGTCACCACCGCGCGCGGCTCCATCCATGACGAGGATGCGCTGCTGGCGGCGCTGGAATCCGGGCACGTCGCCGGCGCCGGGCTGGATGTCTGGGCGGTGGAGCCGCCGCCGCCGGCGCATGGGCTGCTGCACCACCCGGCGGTCATCGCCTCGCAGCACATCGCCGGCGTGACGCATGAGAGCCGGTCCAACATCACGCGCATCGCCGCGCTCGCCTTCGGCGACCTCGCGGCCGGGCGGCTGCCGCCGCGCATCGTCAACCCCGCCGCGGTGCCGGGCTTCGAGGCGAGGTGGAAGGCGCGGCTGGCGCGCTGAGCACCGGCGGCTACCCGGCCCGCAGCAGCCCCGGCCCGTGCCGCTTCAGCCAGGCCGTGGCGGCGGCGCGGTGCGGCGTGCGGGATTCGCACAGGGCCCAGAAGCGGTCGGAGTGGTTCATCTCGCGCAGGTGCGCCAGCTCATGCGCCACCACGTAGTCCAGCACCCAGGCCGGCGCCATCACCAGCCGCCAGGTGAAGGCCAGGGTGCGGTCGGGCGCGCAGCTGCCCCAGCGGGTGCGCGTATCCTTCAGCCGCACCGCCGCCGGGCGCACGCCCAGCGCCTGCGCGTGCTCAGCCACGCGCGCCGCGATTCGGCGCAGCGCCTCGGCCCGCAGCAGGCGCTCCACCCGGCGCGCCACGCCCTGGGCATCGCCGCCCACCACCAGCGCGCCGGCCTCGATCCGCGAAAGCCGCAAGGCGGGATCATGGCGGATCACATGCGGCTCGCCGCCCAGCGGCACCTCGGCGCCGGGGGCGAAGGCCAGGGGCGGCGCCAGGCGCTCCACCTGGCGCAGCACCCAGGCGGCGTGCTGCTCCAGCAGCTCCAGCCCCCTGGCACGGGCGGCGCGGGCCGGCAGGGTCAGCACCGCCTCCCCCGCCACCGGGTCCACCCGCAGCGAGACCCGCCGCGCCCGCGCCGTGCGGCGCCAGCGCACCGGCACCGGGCGCGCCGGCAGCAACGGGTCGCGCCGCAGGGCGATCATCTCCACCTCGTCCATCGCCGCCACAGATGGCCCGGCGGCGCGGCCGCCGCAATGACGGACATGCGCGGGCGTGATTGGCTCCGGGCCGCCGGCAGCCCCATCCTGCACCGCATGAGCGACATCCATCCCGGCACCCGCATCGGCCACGTCCACCTCAAGGTCGCCGAGCTCGACCGCGCCCTGGCCTTCTGGCGCGACATCCTGGGTTTCCGCGAGACGCAGCGCTACCCCGGCGCGGCGTTCCTCTCGGCCGGCGGCTACCATCACCATGTCGCGCTCAACACCTGGGAAAGCGCGGGCGCCACGCCGCCGCCGCCCGGCCATACCGGGCTGTTCCACGCCGCCATCCTGTATCCGGACCGCGCCGCCCTGGCCGATGCCCTGCGCCGGCTGATGCGCGCCGGCTGGCCGCTGGAGGGCGCCAGCGACCACGGCGTCAGCGAGGCGCTCTACCTGCGCGACCCCGACGGCAACGGCGTGGAACTCTACCGCGACCGCCCGGAGGCCGAATGGCCGCGCGACGCCGAGGGCAACCTCGCCATGCACACCCGCCGGCTGGACCTGGAAGGGCTGCTGTCACACTGACCCATCCGGCCAGCAGGGCGGCGAGCGCACGGGCAGCGGGCGCGGATGCGGCGGCGCCAGCCACCCTTCCAGCAGCGGGTCCGGCCAGGGGGCCAAATAGTGGCTCCAGTCCGTCACGTCGCGGAACACCGATTGCCGCGCGGCCTCGGGCACGGTGCAGCGCTCGCTCGCCTCCCAGGGCTCATGCGCCACCAGCAGCGAGGCCTCCAGCAGCGAGCCCAGCAGCGCCAGCACCGCCACCGCCGCCAGCACCGGGCGCCACCAGCCCCGGGCGTGCCACAGCGCGGCGAGGCCCGCCACCGCCAGCACCGCCAGCGCCGGGGCGGAGGCGCGCGAGGCCCAGTCATTCCCCGCCCCGAAGACGTAGAGCGGCACCAGGCACAGCAGCGCCACCGCCGCGGCCAGCAGCCGCCCGCGCAGCACCGTCCAGGCCGGCAGCGCCCAGGGCGCGACCTCGACGGCCAGGAACATCGGCCAGCGCCACCAGCCATCGCCGCGTTCCAGGAACAGCCAGCCATGCGGCACGCTGGTCGAGCCCGCGACGAGATACAGGCAGGGCAGCGCCGCGAAGCCGACCGCCAGCCAGTTGCCCGGCGCGCGCAGCGCCGCCGGCACCTGCCGCGCCATCAGCACCGCCGCAACCCCCAGCAGCGCCGCGCCGGCCGCCGCCACCGGCGACCAGAAGGCCGCCGCCGCCACCGGCAGGCCGATGCCCGCCGCGAAGCCCGGCGTGGCGCCCTGCCGCAGCACCAGCAGCCCCAGCAGCCAGGCCGGCAGCGCATGGTTGGGCGCCCAGAGCAGCGCCGTGACATGGCCCGGATACTGGAAGGCCCGCGCCCACCATTCCCCGCCCCGCCCCCAGGAGGCGAGCGGCCCGGCTCCGGCCAGCGTGTCCAGCACCAGGTTCGGCAGCACGTCGAGCCCGCCCCACAGCGCGAAGCCCGGCAGCAGCAGCCAGGCCGGCACCGCCAGGGCGCGGCCCAGGCAGGCCAGCAGCATCAGCACCAGCGCCAGGCCGATGCCGGTCCAGGCCCACAGCGCCGCCTGCGCCGCCTCCAGGCTGCCGGCCAGCGCCGCAGGCAGGAAGTAGCCCAGCGGGGCGCGGAGCAGGAACAGCGCCTCCTCGTCATAGGCGATGGGCCAGGAGAAGCGCGCGAGGTCGTTCAGCACGGCGTCGCGCACCTGCCAGTCGGCGGTCGCATAGAGCCAATGCGCCGGGCCGGCGAAGCCCGCCCAGGCCAGGCCGGCCAGCAGGCACAGCCCGGTGGCGCGGCGCCCCAGCGGCCAGGGCGCGCGC